>JAXJVZ010000293.1:0-9083 GCA_036308285.1 Agathobacter sp.
ACTTAAAGTGTGCAAGTATAATAATTTTATAGAAAGTAAAAATCCTCAGCGAAAGCTGAGGATTTTTAAATACGGGCAACAGGACTTGAACCTGCACGGTCTCCCACTAGAACCTAAATCTAGCGCGTCTGCCAATTCCGCCATGCCCGCGTAGTTGTCAAACAACAGAAATAATTATAACGTTTGTTATTGGGAAATGCAAGGCTTTTTATATTTTTTTCTTTGGCCAGAGCTTTGCATTTTTCTCATATTGTTCATTAATCCAATCTACAGCCTGTTTTTTGCCTTCATCCGAAAATGGATAAGTTGCTTCAAGCTTTAATGCATCGTCTGTCAGTTCAAAAATATAAGGTCCAGGCCACACCCAGACATGAAAGACAGGGTCACCTTTTAATGCAGGTGTTTCTTCTGTTGCTTCTTCAAGAACTGGCTCCTCGCGCCTGATTAGAAAACGCATTCCCCCCATCCAGCCGGTAAAAGTTGTTTTTTTATAATAATTCAGATTTAAAGCGTCATCGTATGTTAGCATTGCTTAATCCTTCCTTCGCCAAATAAATTTATGAGCAAATCTAATTACATTTTCAGAATATAATAGCATTTTACCATGTACTAGGATATAATTAAATTATATTTTTTTTGAAAAGGGGACAGCTATGTTACTTGGTCTGGAAGAGGACGAGAAAAAGTTCAAAGATGCAATGGATGCGGCCGGTGCAGATATGGCTAATGTGAAGGCCTGGCTAAAGATATATAGCAAAACAAAAAAGAATGCACTTAACACGGCTGGAAGATATTATTCTGTGAAAGAAAAATTACAGAATTTAATGCAGCTATTGAGACATTTGGAGCTGATACTTGTCGAGAATAAGTCTTCTGTGGTGGATAGGTCAAGAATAAATTCTTTTTCCAAAGAGTTTAAGAAACTGCAGGGGAGTTTTAATGATGAGTTTTTAATCAGCAAGGAAGATAAAGATTTTCAGACAACATTGGAATCTGTGACTAAGCTTACTGCAGGTTATAGAGAGGGAGATGACTGTCTTATATTGCAGAGTGAGGTTGAGAATCTGATATATCTGACAAATGAAGGACTGGAACGTGAGAAACCGGATATGTTTGCCCTTGCGTATTTTTATCTCGAGAGGTCTAATAAGGATTTAGAGGATCTGAATTTTTCACAGAAGATTGCAAAGGTAAATGATATTTTTCAGAATGAGTTTATTGAGCAGATTAAACCTGATTTGATTTCATGTGTGAAGATGGCAGAGGCTTTAAATGACAGGTATGAAGGCAGCAAGGATAGAAGAACACAAAGGCTGTTAAGTGAGTTGGAACCGCTTCTTGATAAAAAGAAAGCAGACTGTCCGACAGAGACAAAGGCTGATGCAATATTAAAGAGAATGTGTATGGTATAAAGGAGAAGAGGATGGAATTTTTAATTACACTTATAATTTTAATAGCAATATTTAAAGCTATTGCAAAGGAAGGAAAGAAAAACGGACAGAATCGTCCAAACAATCCAAACCAGCCTGTGATTAATAATCAGCAGAATGTGTTCAATCCGGCTAATACTTATAATCAGCCAAAGACTGTGCCTGCAAAGAGGCCAATGCCTCAGAAGTCAATGTCCCAGAAATCTATAAGCCAAAAGCCAATGACCTCAAAAACAACATCACAGATTCCAAATATTCTCCAGAAGGCAAAAATAAATAATGCCAGGAATATGGATGATAAGACCTTAATGGAAATTGAGAAATCCCATCAGCATAAGGAGACCAGACCAAAGGATAAGGTTGAACATTCAGGGGTTTGTCATACTTTGGGTAAGGATGAGAATGCGATTGGGGTATCGGAAAGTCTGCTTGGAAATATCGAGGATCTTATGATTAAGGGATATTCCGGCAATCTGAATTTTGAGAGGGATTTCATATCTGAAGGACTTGATATGATTTCCGGCTTTACAGTTCCGGATACAGTAAAATTTGATAAGGCAGGAGAACAGATATAATGAATAGTACAATGACAGACAGAACACCTAGGGCAGGTGAGTTTTACAGACATTTTAAGAATAAAATGTATCAGATTGTGGGTGTGGCAATTCACTCTGAGACAAAGGAGAAGCTTGTGATATATCAGGCTTTATATGATGATTTTGCTATTTATGCAAGACCACTTGAAATGTTTGTCAGTGAGGTTGATCATGTTAAATATCCTCAGGTGACCCAGAAATACAGATTTGAGAAGGTTGAGATGGCCGCAAAGGAAGAGTCTGTGGCACGTGTTGTGGAATCATCTGAAAAAGTACAACAAAGGGACGAAATATCACCACAAGAAAAAGTACAACAACAGACAGATGTATCGTTATCGACAAATAATGATGAAGAAATGCAGGTTAATCCAAAACTTCTTGAGTTTTTAGATGCTGAAACCTTTGATGAGAAATATAATGTATTAGTGTCCATGAGGGATGACATTACCGACAAACTCATAGATGACATCGCAGTTGTAATGGATGTCATCATAGAGGATGGCGATTTAATGAAGAGATATGATGATTTAAAATTCGCAATTAGAACAAGGCAAAGATACGAATATTCAAACAGACTAAGATAACAAGGACTAAGATAACAAGGACTAAGATAACAAGGACTAAGATAACAAGGATTAAGATATCATATTGCTATTATGATAACGTCCGTCATTAGTGACGTCTTCTCCAAACCATTCTGGTACGGTGAAGGCGTTTGCTTCTTCAACCGATTCAAATTCTACCTCCACAAGTGTAAGAGGCGCAAGGTCGCCATGAAATACATCAAGTTCGGCAGTAAGTTTATCAGTCAGAGGTATAAGATATCTTGTTTTTTCTATTAATCTTCCATCTATTTTTTCTCTCAAATGTAGATATGCTTCTTTAGTAAGGGGAAGATTATATTCCTCTCTAACCATCATTCCTTTACCTTTATATGTCAGATAATAGTCATCATTGGAACGACGGATTCTTACAACCGGGCTGGTACATAGATATCCCTGGGCAATTTCGTGTTGCTCATATTTTTCCAAATCTTCCGGAAGCTGATTAATTAAAAATTTTCTTTCTATTTCCATGTTTTTTCCTTTCACAATATCATGATAAAGAGATATAATATACTTAATTATAGCATGATATGCAAATTAGATAAACTTTATTATGGGGATAAAATCAGGGGTAATTGATATGAATCTGGATTTTAACATTTATTTTGAAACATCTGCTGTTTTCTTTATGTTATTTAATTTTATATATGTTGTTCTGCAGTATGACATGAAGGAAAGGCGTATTCGTATATTTTGTATTATGAACGTACTGGTTCTTCTTGCCAATGCGCTTGATGTTATTACAGCAGTAATGATAAGCAATCCGCAGATGATTTCTGTAGATGGAAACAAATTTGCCAATACAACATATTTTATTGTTGATGCTATATTAAGTTATGTATTTTTCGTATATTCTATTGATTTTGGCTCAAAAATTAATAAAAGAAGCAAATCATCAATTATTGAACTAGGTATATTCTTAATATATATTGTAATAATATTGTCTAATTATTTCACAGGCATCATTTTCTATTTTGATGAATCTGGTCACTATGTGCATGGAAAATTTTATTTCCTTGTATACATTGTTCCATACTTTTTCTTTATTGGAGCCGAAATAATGATGCTTAGAGTATTCAAGGCATTTACTCTTAGACAGAAGATTTCAATTATAATATATATTATTGTAAGTATGCTGGGTGCATTTTTACAGCTGTTCTTTTTTCCAAATGTGTTGCTTAGCTTGTTTACTATTGCACTTACTGTATCTATTATGCTGTTTTCAATTGAGACTCCTGAGTTTGCAAAACTCAATGAAACTATGGCACAGCTTGAAGAGGCAAGGGATAAGGCACAGAAGGCTAACCTTTCGAAAAGCCGTTTTCTTGCAAATATGTCCCATGAGATAAGAACTCCTGTCAATGCCATTGTTGGTCTGAATGAGCTGATTATCAGAGAGTCAGAGGACGAGAATGTTAGAAGCTATGCCAACGATGTCCAGCTTGCAAGCAATTCTCTTTTGTCAATAATTAATGATATTCTGGATATTTCAAGAATTGAGTCAGGTAAGATGGAGATTGTTGAGGCACAATATGACGTGGGTGCTATGGTGGATGAGACCTGCAAGCTTATGATACAGCGTGCTAAGGCTAAGAAACTTGAATTTTCGGTCATATGTGAGAATACGGTGCCTAAATATCTGATAGGAGATGAGGTCAGAATAAGGCAGGTTTTTATCAATCTTATGACAAATGCGATTAAGTACACAAAAGAAGGCTCTGTTATTGTTAGAGTTAAATGGCAGGAGGATGCTGAAAATGAAGAGATGATTAAGCTCCTTTTGTCAGTTGAGGACACTGGAGTTGGAATTGCAAAAGAGAATCACGATAGCCTGTTTTCTTCATATGAACGATTTGATGAGGAGAAGAATAAAGGAATTGAGGGTACCGGACTTGGACTTTCAATTTCTAAGCAGCTGGTTGAACTTATGCATGGAGAGATCGGTGTATATAGTGAATTGGACAAGGGTTCTCTTTTCTATGTAGAGCTTCCACAGAGGAAGGTCAATGAAGAGGTTATTGGTACATACCTTGATGACATTAATTCTCTGAAGGACGATATCAGAGAATACAGGGCTCTGTTTAAGGCGCCTGATGCCAGACTTCTTGTCGTAGATGATGTAAAAGCTAATCTGATTGTTATGAAAGGACTTTTAAAAGAAACTGAAGTACGTGTGGATGTAGCTGAAAGTGGAAAAGAATGCATTAAACTGTGTCAGAAAAATAATTACGATATAATATTTTTAGACCATATGATGCCTGATATGGACGGAATTGATACATTAAAGGTATTAAAAAGTGAAGACTTTGGATTAAGCTCTGGTACAGTAATTATTGCACTTACAGCAAATGCTATAGCAGGTGCCAGAGAAGAGTATCTGGAGCTGGGATTTGATGGCTATTTATCAAAGCCTATTAATGCTGTTGAGCTTGAGAGGGCAGTTATGGATAATCTTCCAAAAAATATTATCAAATAAAGGAGAGTAAAAAATGAGTAAATTAGGAATTTTTATGGCAAATGGCTGTGAGGAAATTGAAGGACTTACAGTTGTAGATATCTGTAGAAGAGCCGGAATTGAAATTGATATGATTTCAATTACTGGTTCAAATGAGGTTACAAGTTCACATGATGTAACATTTAAGACAGACAAATTAAAAGAAAATGCAGATTTTGCTGGGTATGATGGAATTATTCTACCGGGAGGAATGCCTGGAACGACAAATCTGGGGGCGGATGCATGTGTAGACGAAGTTATTAAGGCTTTTGCTGCTAATGGAAAGCTTGTAGCAGCAATATGTGCAGCTCCTAGTGTTCTTGGTCTGGCGGGGCTGTTAAAGGGCAGGAAGGCCACATGTCATCCTGGATTTGAGGACAAGCTCTTAGATGCGGCATGGATTGAGGAACCAGTAGTTGTAGATGGAAATATTATTACAAGCCGCGGAATGGGAACTGCAATTGCGTTTGCACTGGAAATTGTAACATATTTCATGGATGATGAGACTGTAGAGAAGATAAAGAAGGGGCTTGTGTATTAGTCATAAAAAAACCTATGTCTGCAAACTAATGTAGACATAGGTTTTTTATTTCTGTAGTATACGTGCATTACGCAGTAAGAACGATTGAGTGTTCTTTAATTCAGCAGAGGATTACTGCATCTGCTGTTCCTGCTTCATGATCATCTGTTTTACCATTTCACCACCGATTGAACCGGCTTGCTTTGAAGTAAGATCTCCGTTGTATCCTTCTTTAAGGTTAATTCCGAGCTCGTTAGCTACCTCTTCCTTAAATCTGTTCATAGCACCCTTTGCCTCTGGTACTGCCATACGGTTTGAACCTGATGATCTGTTGCTACTTGAATTAGAACCTGAATTAGAATTTGTTGTATTTGTCATGGTTTAATTCACCTCCTTTACAGTAGATATTGTTACCGCAAAGGAGAAAAATATTACATTGTAATTATGACAAATCTTTCCATACAGAAGGATGGAAGAGTATGAGCAATGGGAAAAGCTCAAGTCTGCCTGCTAACATATCAATCATAAACACATATTTAGAAAAGATTGAAAAATGTGCAAAATTCTGTGTAGGACCAACAAGTGAAAGACCAGGACCAATGTTGTTGATTGTTGCTGCAACGGAAGTAAAGTTTGTTGTAAAGTCTTTATTTTCAAATGAAATAAGAAGGACTGATACAGCAAATACTATCATAAAAGTAATAAAGTGAACGTTGATTGAACGAACAACATCGTGGTCAATTGGTTTTCCTTCAAATTTAACTTTTTTAACACTCTTTGGATGGATGTAGCAGTTAAACTCTTTTATCATATTCTTTATAACAATGATAAAGCGAGATACTTTAATTCCACCACCTGTACTTCCCGCACAGGCTCCGACAAACATAAGAAATACAAGTATAATCTTAGAGGTTTCCGGCCATACATCAAAGTCTGCAGTGCTAAATCCGGTAGTAGTAATAATAGAACCAACCTGGAAAGCTGCTTTAGTGAGTGCCTCAAAAGCACTGTCGTATAATTTTAGTATATTAATAAAGATAAATAATATAGATGCAAAAATAATTAAAAAGTAATATCTGACTTCTTCGACAGATAAAGCTTTTTTGATGCCCCCATAAATTAATAAATAGTACGCATTAAAGTTAACACCAAATAGTATCATGAATACAGTAATAACCCACTGGATATAAGAAGAATAGCTTGTTATACTGTCGTTTTTGATACCGAATCCTCCTGTACCTGCGGTTCCAAGAGCTGTTGTGATGGAATCAAATACAGGCATACCTCCTAATAGCAAAAATATTGCTTCAATGAAGGTTAATGCAAAATATAAAATATAAAGAATTCTTGCAGTGGAGCGAAGCTTTGGAACCAGTTTTCCAACTGAAGGTCCCGGGCTTTCTGCCCGCATAAGATTAATGTGGCTTGCGCCACTTAAAGGAACAATTGCAAGAAGGAAGACTAAAACTCCCATACCTCCGACCCAGTGAGTGAAGCTTCTCCAGAATAAGGAGGTGTGTGATAGAGCTTCCACATCATTTAAAATACTGGCTCCTGTGGTTGTGAATCCTGAAATTGTCTCAAATAATGCGTCTGTAAATGAAGGAATCTCTCCTGTAAAAACAAATGGAAGACATCCAAATATACTTAGGAGAATCCAGCTTAAGGAGGTTGTTACACAGCCTTCCTTGAGATAAAACATTGTATTTTCGGGCTTTTTAGCTGATAGAATAAAACCAGATGCAAGACATAATAAAGATGTTATAAGGAAACAGAAGCCTTCTGTTTCCTTATAAATTCCTGCAACTATACATGGAAGTAACAATAGTACTGCCTCGAGCTTAAGTACGTGCCCTAATATATATCTAATCACAGATTTGTTCATATAAGCCTCCGTTACTTAAGTATGTCGAGCAGGTTATTAAGTCCTGTGTGAGAGGTTATAATCATAACCGAATCACCGACCTGAAGAGAATCCTGTCCACTTGGTATTATAATTGAGCCATTTCTATTGATGAAGGAAATCAGAAGATTATCCTTTAATTTAAGATCCTTAAACGGGATGTTGGTTATTTCTGATTCTTCTTCAATTAAGAACTCAATTGCCTCAACCCTTGAATCATACATATGATAAAGAGTTTCAATGTTGCTGTTTATTGAATTCTTCTTTGCTCTTACGTATGCGATAATAGCCTCAGAAGTAATGTATTTTGGGTAAACAACACTTCCAAGATGAAGTGAGTTAATAACTTCTGTGAAATTGATACGGTTAAGCTTTGTGATAATCTTTGCCTTTGATACTGTTTTTGCATAAAGAGTAAGCATAATGTTTTCTTCGTCGATACCGGTAAGTGGAACGAAGGATTCAACATCCTCAATTCCTTCTTCCTTAAGAAGATCTTTGTCAGTACCATCGCCATTTATGATTACAGCCTTTGGGAGAAGAATGCTAAGTTCTTCACAGCGATTAAAATCGCTTTCAATAATCTTTACAGATATTCCTGTTTTTATTAACTGGTCTGCAAGATAATATGCAGCTCGTCCCCCACCGATAATCAGGGTATTTCTAACCTGTCTGGTATTAAGTCCCAGATGCTTGAAGAACTCTATAGCAGCTTTTTTGGTAGAAACAAATGAAACAGTGTCTCCGCTGTGAAGAGTAAAATATCCCGAAGGAATATGAACCTCCTCTCCGCGTTCGACGGCTCCAATTAAGACGTTTGTGGACAGCTTGCGTCCCAAATCTGCAATCTGCATTCCGTCAAGGGAGCTTCCGTCAGGAATCTGGAATTTAATTAGTTCAGCCTGACCGTGTGCGAATGCATTAACCTCAAGAGAGGTTGGAAGATAGAGGATTCTTGCCATTTCCTTAGCCGCTTCAAGCTCAGGATTAATAATAAGGGCAAGACCAAGCTTCTCACGAAGATAGTTGGCCTCCTTACTGTAATCAGGTGTTCGTACCCGGGCAATTGCTGCACAGTTACCAACCTGTGTTGCGATTGTACAGCAGAGTAGATTTAGCTCATCAGAGCCTGTTACAGAAATAATCAAATCCGCAGATTTGATTCCTGCTTCCTCAAGAATGCTGTAGCTTGCACCATTTCCAGCAATACCCATAACGTCATACAGATTAGTAATCTGCTGAATCATGCCTGGTTTCTTATCAATTATTGTTATATCATGGCCTTCTTTTATAAGTTGTTCTACAAGTGTTCGTCCGACTTTTCCACATCCGACGATAATAATTTTAAGCCCTGAAGCTTCAGGGTGTCCTTTAAGAAACATTTCCGCCTGCCTCCATTATAGTTCAGTAAATTAGTGCATTTCTGCAATATCAGGCTCTGTCCATAGCCTCTTCGAAATCAGGAGTTCCCTTCCAGATTTCATTCTTGTAAGGGTTGATACCCTTCTTCTTAGCTGTCTTTAAAATATCACAGA
>JAXJVZ010000294.1:0-4267 GCA_036308285.1 Agathobacter sp.
AATTATTATTTACTTGCCAGACAGGGGATAGAAGATTTTTGTGCCAAAAACGCAATCGCCATAGTACGCGTTTTCCCTGGTGAATCTGATGCCCAAGAACGTCTTGAGAATGTCGATGGTCTGATTTGTATCGGCAAATTTTCAAAGAGTGAAATTGAGACATTTATAAGTATATGTAACAATATCGTTTTTTTAGATATGGCTGTTGAAAAGTATAATATTACATCTCTATCAATGGATTTTGAACAGGCAGTTTACAGCGCCTTGGATTATTTAACAGATTTAGGGCATTCAAAAATCGGATTTCTTGGTGGACTCGAATATGTTGGAGAACATGAGCTTATAAATGACAGTCGCACTGTTGCATATAAAAAATATATGGAACACCGTAAGATGGACTATTGTACATACTTCAAGGAAGGTCTTTTTACTTCACAGTCAGGTTATAAAATGATGTCTGAATTACTTGATTCTGGTAACATACCTACTGCAATTTTTGCAGCAAGTGATGCTATTGCCTTTGGTGCCATGCGTGCAATACAGGAACGCAATCTCCGGATTCCCGATGATATTTCAATTATTGGATTTAATGATGAGGAAACCTGTTCTTACATGAATCCTCCTCTTACTTCAATCCATGCCCCGGCATACGATATGGGACAACATGGAGCTAATCTGATTTATGTATCTACTAACTTAAGTATTCACACACCTTTAAAAGCCAAAATTCCGTGTGAACTTGTTATTAGAAATAGTTGTACAAAAAGAGAGGACTTAAAATGAAAAAAAGACTAGTTACATTATTTTTTACCACGATGCTTCTTAGCTTAGTTGCATGTGGAAAAAATGAAAACAATAATGCTTCCAGCAAAAACCATAATAATTCTGAGATTAGTTCAGACGACACTAAAAACAATGTATCTAAAAATGATGATTCTGAAATAGACGAATCCACTAAAACAGACTCGGATAAAAAAGGAGACGATGAAAAAAAGGATATCTCTGATTCAAAAAATGATAGTATCAGTAATAATACTTCATCTGCCTATAAAGAAGAATATGCTGAACTTGCATCTACGATAATAACTACCCAGTCATTTTGCGATAAGACATATGCAGAACTTGTAACCAATGCATCCACACAGTATGAATTAAATAATTTAACTGGAAGTCTGTACTATACCTGGGATGATGCACTTAATGCGACCTGGAGCTGCATTAAAACAACACTTCCTTCAGCAGAATATGACAAACTCTTAACCGAACAGCAGAAGTGGATATCAAAAAAAGAAAAAGCAATTACTGATGCCGGACTTGAAGCTGAAGGTGGCTCAATGCAGACAATGCTTGAAAATGATGAAGGTTTTGAACTTACAAGAAGTCGTTGTTATGAACTTCTTGGATATCTTGGACCAGGTTTTTCATATGAATTAGTAAAAGCTTACGGATTCGAAAAAGGTGAATCCAGACTCAGCTTCTATACAGATGCCGGTTCTGTAACAGACGCAGGCGATTATTATCTGGTCGATATTACCGTTTCAAGACCTGTAAAAATATCAGATAAATTCGAAAAAGATTTTTACTATTCTTTCTGTGTTGATGAAATAGCTGGTACATATGAAAACGTACAGTACGATGGCAATTTCCTTCTCGGTGAAGATGGTACAGAATATTACTACACCCCTCAAGGTACAGATGACTTGGTTGAGCTTTTCTGCTATAGTGATGATAGAGTTGATTCTGTTTTCTATAAGGGACAGTTTAAAATTGATAAAGACGCAATCTACACTGTAAATATTGAAGGTTCAGATAGAAAAATTGATGAGCATACATTTGATGATAATGTGTACTTCAATGGTGCTAAGTTTAATGATAATGGTGTAATCACTCAGATGATATCTTATGGAGATTAGTTAATCATCAAATATTTTGACACTTAAAAACCAGCCACTCATTTTTGAGTTGCTGGTTTTTTTAAGTAAAAAGACTTCCAAGAAAAATCTTGGAAGTCTTGATTTTTTGTATTTATCTATAATCAGTTATGATTACTCGATGATTGTAGCAACACGGCCTGAACCTACTGTACGTCCACCTTCACGGATAGCGAATGTAAGACCCTGCTCCATAGCTACTGGATGAATCATGTCGATTGTCATCTCTACGTTATCACCAGGCATGCACATCTCTGTTCCAGCTGGAAGCTCGCAAACACCTGTTACGTCTGTTGTTCTGAAGTAGAACTGTGGACGATAGTTGTTGAAGAATGGAGTATGACGTCCACCTTCATCCTTTGTAAGAACGTAAACCTGAGCTGTGAACTTGTGGTGGCAAGTTACTGAGCCTGGCTTAGCAAGAACCTGACCACGAACGATCTGGTCACGGTTAATACCACGAAGAAGTGCTCCGATGTTATCTCCAGCCTGAGCCTCGTCAAGCATCTTACGGAACATCTCGATACCAGTTACAACTGTCTTCTGAACCTCTTCCTTAACACCAAGGATCTCAAGTTCCTCGTTAAGGTGAAGTGTTCCTCTCTCTACTCTACCTGTAGCAACTGTACCACGACCTGTAATTGTGAATACGTCCTCTACTGGCATAAGGAATGGCTTATCTGTATCACGCTCTGGATCTGGGATATACTCATCAACTGTGTTCATGAGCTCGATGATCTTATCTCCCCACTCTCCGTTTGGATCCTCAAGAGCCTTAAGCGCAGATCCCTTAACGATTGGGCAATCATTGAATCCATACTCTTCAAGCTGCTCTGTGATTTCCATCTCAACGAGCTCAAGAAGTTCTTCGTCATCAACCATGTCACACTTGTTCATGAATACAACGATGTAAGGTACACCTACCTGACGAGAAAGAAGGATGTGCTCCTTTGTCTGTGCCATAACACCGTCAGTTGCAGCTACTACAAGGATAGCACCGTCCATCTGAGCAGCACCAGTAATCATGTTCTTTACATAGTCAGCATGTCCAGGACAGTCTACATGAGCGTAATGTCTCTTCTCTGTCTGATACTCAACGTGAGCTGTAGAAATTGTGATTCCACGCTCTCTCTCTTCTGGAGCCTTATCGATGTTCTCGAAGTCTACCTTCTCATTTCCAGCAACTCTCTCTGCTAATACCTTTGTGATAGCAGCTGTTAAAGTTGTTTTACCATGATCTACGTGACCAATAGTACCAATATTACAATGTGCTTTGTTTCTTTCAAATTTAGCCTTTGCCATTTTGAAACGTCCTCCTTAATATTATAGCCCTCTCCGGGCATTTATTGGTTTTATAACCCGACTACCTTGATTATATAAAATAATCCTAGTATTTTCAAGCTATTTTTACGCAAACCCCTTTTTTAAAGGAGTTTGCAATTAGATTTGATTTATTTGTCCTTGTTTGAAAGTACTTTGTCCTGTACGTTCTTTGGTACTGGCTCATACTTTTCAAAGAACATTGAATAGTTTCCACGTCCCTGTGTCTTTGAACGAAGATCTGTAGAATATCCAAACATCTCAGCAAGTGGAACATAACCACGAACGATTTTTCCACCACCGAGGTCGTCCATACCCTCGATACGTCCACGACGTGAGTTGATATCACCGATTACATCACCCATGTACTCCTCAGGCATTGTAACCTCAACCTTCATGATTGGCTCAAGTAATACTGGAGCAGCCTTAGCCATAGCCTCTTTGAAACACATAGATCCAGCAATATGGAATGCCATCTCTGAAGAGTCTACCTCATGGTAAGATCCATCATATACTGTAGCATGAATACCAACTACTGGGAATCCGCCAAGAGAACCAGCCTTTGTAGCTTCCTCAATACCTGAACCAACTGATGGGATATATTCCTTAGGAATAGCTCCACCAACCACCTCTGAATCAAACTTGAAGAGCTCTTCTCCATTTGCATCCATTGGCTCAAAGCGTACTTTACAGTGTCCGTACTGTCCACGTCCACCTGACTGCTTTGCATATTTATATTCCTGATCAACAGGCTTTGTAAATGTCTCTTTGTAAGCAACCTGAGGTGCACCTACGTTAGCCTCAACCTTAAACTCACGGAGAAGTCTGTCAACGATGATTTCAAGGTGAAGTTCACCCATACCAGCGATGATTGTCTGACCTGTTTCCTGATCAGTATGAGCACGGAATGTTGGGTCCTCTTCTGCAAGTTTTGCAAGAGCCTCACCCATCTTACCCTGTCCAGCTTTTGTCTTAGGCTCGATAGCGAGCTCGATAACTGGCTCTGGGAATTCCAT
>JAXJVZ010000295.1:0-1639 GCA_036308285.1 Agathobacter sp.
ATGTCTCTACGTCAAAATTAATGAATATCTTACCGCCGCCTTTATTTACACGAAAATATGGATAATAGGTCTGCTTGAGCCACTCTTCATAAGTCTCTTTATCCATTCCGGTTGACGCAATCGCTGCATCCACCTCAGCACTCAGATCTGCACCCTCATCTGCCCATTCAACCTTCAGAGGGCTTTCCTCCACTTCTGGTTTGTAACTCATTTCTTTTTGGACATTCGTAACACTGAACATTGTTATGGCTATTATTGCCACCATAATTGTCATGCCAATTGGATTTTTTTTCATCCATTCCATGAGAGTAAGTCTTTCATTTTTTCCCTTGAAAGAAAACATTAAACTGTCATCCGGAATAAGATAATCAGCATACGGGCTATACCACATCACAGTTTTCTGGCTGTTTAAATCCCACTCTTTAACATTTTCGGTAAGCTGTACATCTGATGCCCTATGTCGTATCTGTCCATTTCTATCAGTAAATTCATACAGCATATGACGTCTGGCAATGGTTTTACCATCCTTAATTTTTATCATACCTATTGGTTTTACGCTCACCTTCGAATATGTAGGTTTTAAAATATTAAATCTTTTCCACTTGAAAAAATAGTCAAATAATATACAAAATCCTGCCGCTACAACTGTATACAATACAAGACAACTTATTGCTGCAACAAAGCTTTCATATGCGAATTCATTAACAAGCTTAGCAATCCGGATTAAACCGCCATATATAATAAGCATTGCTCCATAGCCGACAAACAATATTTTTCTATCAGTCTTTTCTAATGCTTTTGCGATATTAATGTCAATGTCTTCCTTGTCATATATCTTTTCTTTAAATCCATAGATTTCAAGAAAACCTTCACCAGCATCGTCTTTTCTTTCCTCAGATTGCTTTTCCCCAGATTGTCTTTCCTCAATTGGCAATTCCAGCATTGCCTTTGCAGAATATGAATATTCTACAATTGGAACACCTGCCCTGTCTAAATCTGCAAGAAGAATTCCCTGGAAATCCTGTTCTTTATGATATTTACATAGTTTATTTCCATTTTCATTAAACAATTTGACATAATTTTTTGAATCAATTACAGCAAGGCCAACTTCAACCAATGGTAATTCTTTTGTTCTTCCAATAAATGGTGTTATGTAAAGATAATAACCGTCATATTTAATTTTTTCACGATTTACCTTAATGGTGAATGGTAATCCAATTATCATTGGAAAGAAAAAAACTAAAGAAAAAACACTTAAAAAATCATAGAGAAATGATGACCGTTCTATGAATGTTTCGCATATTCCAATTAATGTTAAAAGACACAAAACACTGAGTAAAGGTAAAAGTGTTATAAAGATTCTCTTCTTCATTGTGTTTCTAAGTACAAGCATTTTCATAAATTGTTAATCTCCATTTGTATATAATCTCTGACAAAAAAGTATGCTGTCTTTTTTACCTCATAATCTTTTTCTATGATACAATATCCCAAAATCTATTTAAATAGTTCTTTTGTCTATATAAGTTATTCTATTTGGCCTATAATATACAGAATACATCATTATTTTTGTGCTATTAGCACATATTAATCCTCGTTTTTTGTAATTGTTTCACAATTTATTATTTTTTATCAAATTGTA
>JAXJVZ010000296.1:0-2042 GCA_036308285.1 Agathobacter sp.
ATGATTTAAAAGAATATGGATTAAAATACATAGAAGTCAATCTGTCAATGGTACAGTGCGGCTACGAAAATCTTGCAGATGATTTTATACAGATAATGCAGGAGACAGAGGTTGATCCAACAGCAATTATATTAGAGATAACAGAATCTGCTTCACTTAGAGAAAAGAGTATTCTGCTTGAGAATATGAAGAAATTAAAAGCAATTGGCGTAAAATTTGCACTTGATGACTTTGGAACTGGTCAGTCAAACCTTAATTACATTGTGGAAATGCCAATCGATGTAGTAAAATTTGACAGTACAATGATTAATGCATATTTCGAAAATGGTACAGCAACATATGTAATGGATGCTGCCATGAATATGATTCAGGGGATGGATTTGGCAATTGTATCAGAAGGAATTGAGGAGAAGGAACAATATGCAAAGATGAAGCAGCTTGGTATCGATTATATTCAGGGTTACTATTTCTCGAAGCCTGTTGAGACAGAAAAATTTATTGATTTTATAAAAGAAAACTCAAAATAAGCTATTGGGGACGGAAAAAAATGGTCTGTCCCCAATGGCTTTTTTGCATTTTTAAAAAGAGTGTATTGCACTTTATAAAGCAAAGTAGCATACTATGATATGTTGGCTAACATTCTTGCACGGCAGGCGGCATGTGCAGTACAAATACCAATAAATACGCAAAATGAAAATCTGGAGTAGTAAAATTTTATTACACTCAATTAAGGATTTTTTGAATAATTGAAGGAAGAAAACCAGAAGGGACAGTAAAAGGGCCAGAAAACACCGTCCCCAATGGAAGGAGACAAAATTATGTATAACGAAATATCGCAGCTTTTAATGTACGGTGATTTAGAAGAAAATGAAATATTAAACAAATTAGCAGATATCTTTTTCAGATTTGAATCTGGTGATTATAACAGAATGGAGCTTGTTAAGGATATAAATATCCAGGTAAAGCATTTGCTTAAGGTGGCGACAGATTACGGATTTAATGGGAATCTATGGCATAACTACCTTACATATTTTCTTATGATGAACGAGAATCCATTCAGTATGACCTGTGAAAAGGTTGGAGCAAGCAACGGAAGTGTTAACAACTTTGTAGAGAATGACTTTAAGGTCTTCAAGGCACTTTTCGATTATGATTTTTCAGACATAGAAGAGACTCTTGGAATCGGCTGCTTTACTCAGCTTTGTAACTATCAGGCTATCCAGAAAAAAGAACTGATGTACAACAAGAATGTAAGCCAGAAGGTTCAGGCACTTAGCAAAAGGCTTGAGGCTGCAAAAGATGAAAAGGAATTTTTCAGGGAAGTAACTGATTTCTACAGAGATTATGGAGTTGGGGTATTCGGACTTAATAAGGCCTTCAGAATCCAGGAGACTTCAGATGGAGGCTTTGAATTTTGCGCAATCAACAACATGGATTCAGTTGTGCTTGATGACCTTGTCGGATATGAGATTCAGAAGAAGAAGCTTGTGGATAATACAGAGGCATTTGTAAAGGGAAGAAGAGCAAACAATGTACTTCTTTTTGGAGACAGCGGTACAGGAAAATCTACAAGCATTAAGGCTATTGTCAACCAGTATTATGATGATGGTCTTAGAATGATAGAGATTTACAAGCATCAGTTTAAGTATCTTTCAAGAATCATTGCAGAGATTAAGAACAGAAATTACAAGTTCATTATATACATGGATGACCTCTCATTTGAGGAGCATGAGATTGAGTACAAGTTCCTTAAGGCTGTAATTGAGGGCGGAGTTGAGACAAAGCCGGATAATATCCTTATCTATGCAACCTCTAACAGACGTCATCTTATCAAAGAGACCTGGAACGACAGAAATGATATGGATAACACTAATGACAGACATCATTCTGATACGGTTGAGGAGAAGCTTTCGCTTGTTAACCGTTTTGGTGTTACAATCTGCTATCAGAAGCCTACACCAAAAGAGTACTTCAATATCGTAATAGAGCTTGCAAGACGAGAGGGAGTCACATTATCTGACGAAGAGCTCAGAGCGGAGGCC
>JAXJVZ010000297.1:0-14964 GCA_036308285.1 Agathobacter sp.
CCATCAACATTCCAGGTAGTAACCATATTGAAAATATCATCAACATCCGAAGCAGTATAAAGCATCATATAATAGCCTGCCTCTCTTAGATAACTCTCAATAAAACCAACCATTTCCCCATAAAAAGGGTCAGCCAGAATAGAATACTCAAACAGCTTATGCGAATTAACAACAACAGCAATAAGCTTACAGTCATCATTATGAGGCAGATTATTCCTCTGTGGAAGCTCATACCCCAACTCCTTAATCAATCTGTTAATTTTCTCCATATTCTCCGGAGAAACCTTCTTAGTATTTTTATGAATAACATTAGAAACAGTAGTAGTACTAACTCCCGCCCGTTCTGCAATATCTTTAATCGTTGCCATAAATACTCCCAAATCTAATTTTATAGTTATTATAAATTCTACCATATAAACCCATACTTCAATACCCTCAAGTAAATGTAATGCAAATTTTTCTCAAATCCACTCCTAAAACGCAGCCACAACATAAACCTCACGTATGAGAGTCCGGGAAGCAAGGGTACGCGTTGCGCAGGGGGGATGTGTGGGCATGCATATATGGTGACAGACCGTTAAAGTAACGTCGGCACTTAATGAGCACAAGCAGAATGCACCGTGCGAATTTAGTACCGCTACGTTGCTTTTCGAGCGAGAGCGCGTCTGTCACCATATATGCATGCCCACACATCCCCCCTGCGCAACGCGTACCCTTGCTTCCCGGACTCTCATACGTGAGCCAATAAAGTAGATGACAAACGAAAATAAATGTGGTAAAATTGTAATAATTTTTTGGGAAAGATGAGGAGGAAACTTTATGACGAAAACAGTAGCAATAATCCTTGCATTCATTTGCTACCTCGGAATGATGGTAATTGTCGGACTTGGAACAATGAGAAAGACAAAAGCCTCAGATGATTATTTTTTAGGTGGAAGAGGATTATCAGGCCCGGTAGCCGCACTATCAGCACAGGCATCAGATATGTCAGGCTGGCTTCTTATGGGATTGCCGGGATCAATGTATGCACTTGGAACCGGCCAGGCATGGATTGCAATCGGACTTCTTATAGGAACAATAATTAACTGGTTAGTAATTGCAAAACCACTTCGTGCATACACAATCGTTGCAGGAAATTCACTTACATTACCAGAGTTCCTTACAAACAGATATCACGATAAGAAGAATATTCTTAAGACAGTATCAGCAATCGTAATTGTTATCTTTTTCCTTGTATATACAGCATCAGCGCTTGCAGCAGGAGGAAAGCTTTTTAATACAGTATTAGGCTGGGATTATCATGTAGCACTTCTTGTTGGAGCAATTGTAATTCTGACATACACACTTATGGGTGGATTCCTTGCAGTATGTACTACAGACTTTATTCAGGGAAGCTTAATGCTTATTGGACTTTTAGTTGTACCAATTCTTGCATTTTTCTTCATAGATGGAGATTTTATGAGCGTGCTTGCATCCACAGGAGTAGATGGTAAGCATTATCTTAGCCTTATGTATAATGGAGATCATCCAATTACAGCAGTAGAGATTATTTCTAATCTTGCCTGGGGACTTGGATATTGCGGAATGCCACATATTCTTATAAGATTCTTTGCTATTAAGAGCGGAGACGAAGTTAAGAAATCTGCTTGTATTGCTATTATCTGGGATATTCTTGCGAGTGTAATGGCACTTATCGTTGCAATTGTTGGACGTGCATTCTTAGCTCCTGTTGTTTTAGGTGAGACTGCAGGTTCATCAAGCTCAGAGTCAGTATTTATAGAGATGATTCAGAAGATTTTCATGGATTACCTTCCACTTGCATTTGTTGGAGGAATTTTCCTTTGTGGAATTTTGGCAGCAATCATGTCAACTGCTGATTCACAGCTTCTTATGTGTTCATCATCAATTTCACAGGATATTTATAAGGGACTTATCAAGAAGGATGCAAAGGATGAGACAGTATTAAATCTTGGACGTCTTGCCACATTTGCAATCGCAATTGTAGCAATAGTAATTGCATGGAATCCTGATAGCTCAGTAATGACACTTGTATCTGATGCGTGGGCAGGATTAGGTGCATCATTTGGTCCACTTATCGTAATGAGTCTTTTCTGGAAGAGAACAAACCTTCCAGGTGCAATTGCAGGTCTTGTGTCTGGTGCAACAACAGTAATTGTGTGGGATTATTTACCAATCGTTGGAGGAAGCACAATTGCAGTTGCAACAGGATTATACTCATTGTTCGTAGGCTTTATTATCAGTCTTGCAAGTATTGTAATTGTAAGTTTACTTACAAAGGCTCCGGAAGAGTCAGTTATTAAGGAATTTGAAGAATATAAAAAATACACAGACTAGTTCATTTGTACTATATGCACAAAAAAATATAAGAATTTTGGGTGAAATGTGCATTGTTAATCTAGGACTTTAGAACTATACTAATTATAGCTTTTTAGGGGAAAGCACATTTGGGGGATAGGAAAGCAGCTTACACGTAAGCTGCTTTTTTTACTTCATAGGAAAGTTCTACTTTCCTACATGGTTAAATTTGTGTTATGGGGAGATATCGTATGAAATACAATATAGACTTTGAAATTGCAGCAGCGATATTTTTAGTTCTTTTCTATTTTTTTCATAAAATTCAGTTTTATACCAACACAAAGGGTAGTCGTTTATTCCAGAAAATTATAATTTCATTGTTAGTTGCCAGTATTACAGATTCTGCAACTGCATTAAGTATTTCGTATGCCCATAGTATTCCTGTGTGGGTTAATGTAATGCTTAATACGATTTACTTTGAGGTTGCACCTTTTAGCACTTACCTTGTTATTTTGTATTTTGAGGCTGTACTTGAATCAGATAAAGATTTTAAAATTCTTAATACAATAAACCTTGCAATTTATTTTATATATACTTTTATGGTTTGTTCAGGATCAGTATTGGATACAATGTTCTATTTTGATGAGAACAGAGTATATCAGCATGGCCCCTTATATGTCTTTTTGTATGTTGTACCAATGTTGTATACACTGATGGCAATTATACTTCTTTTGCGTAATAGACGTGGATTTAAAAGATACTATTTTATTTCCTGTGTTATATTTATTCTGATTTCAGAAGGTGGACTTGCACTGCAGATGTTTGTGTTAGATAACATGCTTGTCAGCTATTTCTTTTCTGCAATTGCAATTATTATCTTATTGTTTTCGATGGAAACCCCGGATTACCAGAAGCTGATGTTTACCATGGACGAGCTTGACAAGGCAAAAAGTGAGGCGGATGAGGCGAGAGCGGAGGCTGAAAAAGCAAATAGGGCAAAAAGTATCTTTCTGGCAAATATGTCGCATGAAATCAGAACCCCTATTAATGGAATTATGGGTATAGATGAGATTGCACTTAGAGAAGTTGAAGATGATAGTATGAAGCAGCATCTTTTGGATATCAGGGATGCCAGCAATTCTCTTCTGGCACTGATTAATGATATTCTGGATGTGTCAAAGATTGAATCCGGCAAAATGGAAATCGTTGACGGAGAATATTCGCTCAATAAGCTTATGTACAGTATTATGAATGTTATTTATTTTAAGGCTGAATCAAAAGGATTACAGATTGAGATGTCTAACAATCCGCAGATACCGGAGCTTTTGTTTGGAGACGAGGGCAGAATCAGACAGATTTTAATTAATCTGTTGTCGAATGCAATTAAATATACACCGGAAGGAAAGGTTTCACTGTATGTAGATTTTGAACAGACGAGTTCAAAGGCAGTAAATCTTATATTTAAGGTTAATGATACTGGAATTGGTATAAAAGAAGAAGATAAGCCAAAGATTTTTGGACGATTTGAAAGAGTGGACCTTAAGAAAAACAGAAATATCGAAGGAACCGGATTAGGACTTTCTCTTACAAAACAGCTTACAGAGCTTATGGGAGGGCAAATTTCATTTGAGAGTGTTTATGAAGAGGGAAGTGAGTTTGTTGTTGTATTACCACAACGGGTTGTAAACGGCACTCCAATGGGAGAATTTATTGGCAGGAAGCATGAAGCAGATAAAATAGAAATATATGATGACTTTGTTGCGCCTGATGCAAGACTTCTTGTCGTTGATGATGTTGCATTAAATCTCAAGGTCATGTTAGGAATTCTTAAGGAGACAAAGATGCAGATAGATACTGCGCAGGATGGCCAGACTTGTTTGGATATGGCAAAAGCAACCAAGTATGATTTGATATTCCTGGATCATCTTATGCCAGAACTGGATGGAATTGAGACACTTCATCTTCTGAAAGATAATCCGAAGAATACAAACTATACAACTCCTGTTATAGCATTAACCGCAAACAGCACGATAAATGCAAGAAAGTATTATATGCAGGAAGGTTTTGATGAGTATCTGACAAAGCCTATGGAACTTGAACAATTATTTAAATTAATTAAGTTATATCTGCCGTCAGATAAGATTGATTATAAGGAAAATGTCTGATATACTTAAATATGCAAATGGGAAATTATTACTACATAATATTGGGAGGGGTTTTGATGAGTAATGACAGCTATATTATTAGTGACACTGGCTTACAAAAGAAGCATGACAGGTTCGGTAAATTAATTACAGCATGTTGCGTTATTATGATTTTTATTCTTGTTTTGTTAGGAATACTGGCAATAATAATGTAGAAGGGTTTTATTATTATGAGGAATAAAGAGTATTATAAGAGAAGAATATATGAGATTATTGAAGTGTCTAAGGAGAAGGATACTGCAAGTAAAGCATATGATTCGATGATTTTAGTATCTGTAATTGTAGGACTCATTCCACTTACAATGAAGAATGAGAATATCTATGCAAAATATATTGATGTGATTGTTGCAATCATATTTTTATTTGATTATTGTGTAAGAGTTTATACTTCTGATTATAAGATGGGTGTAAAAAGCTATAAGTCATATATTGCATATGGGGTTACACCAATGGCGTTAGTTGACTTATTATCAGTTGTTCCGATTCTTTCACTATTTTTTCCAGGTTCGGTAACTCTTAGACTTTTTAGAATCTTTAGAGTTTTCATTGTTTTAAAGCTTATTAGATATTCTAAGACAATGGTAACAATTGAGAATGTAATCAGAAAAGTAAAATCACAGCTGTTTGCGGTTTTAATACTTACACTGATTTATATAACAGCATCAGCCATGCTTGTTTTTCAGCTTGAACCAAACCTGTTTGAGCATTTCTTTGATGCTTTATATTGGGCAACAATTTCGATTACTACAATTGGATACGGTGATATTTCGCCGGTAACTACTGTGGGAAGATTAATGACAATGCTTTCAGCACTTGTGGGTGTTGCTGTAATCGCATTACCATCAGGTATTATTACAGCAGCATATATGGATGAGATAAAGCGCAAAAAGAGTAAGCTTGAATTATAAAATGAGGTGACAATGGTTTTACAGGATTTGACAGTTGGTCAAAATGTATCTGTTGAATTAACATGGGAAAATATTACATATATTTTAAATGCATCAACAGTTGGGAAAAATGATACAGGAATACTGATTGTTCCGGTTCCTGATCAGGACGAAGTTATACAGGTTATCAGATATCATGTAAGGCATTTGAATTTTGCAATGTATGCTATAGATGAACTCGGTAATAGGGTTTCGTGGAAGAACATTAAACTCTATCCAATGACTTATAAAGATCGAATATATTTTGCATGTGGTACTAATTTATTTAATGCTAATGCAGAAAGCAGCGAGAGAAGGAATGATCAGAGAGTTTTACTTGAGGCAAAGGGTGAAATTGTATATTTTGATGGGAAAACTGAAGGAATAATACATGATGTAAGTAATAGTGGTATTTCGTTTATTGTTAATTCAGATGTTGTGTTTGACAATACGAAAGTATATATCAATTTTACAGATATAATCAATGATAATGATTTTTCCATATCTGAAGCAGCCAGAATAGTAAGAAATTGCCAAAATGGCCAACAAACCCTGTATGGGTGCAGATTGTTAAATGCCAGTAAGGATTATCTTACATATATGTATTTAAAGAGAATGTATCAAAAGGCAGATAAAAGGAAGGAAAAAGAATAAACAAATATTTTGGGAGGGTGACAGATGAGTAAGAAGACACAGGAAATGATATTTGATGAGAGATTTAAACGTCATAAGGATGAGCTTAAATGGCTATATATGGAGATGTATGGCAATGACTCTATGTATGCTGAATTAGAAGGTCAGATGAGACGGTTTTACAAGGAAAGAAATTCACAGCTTAAAAAGCTCGACTTACAAAGAGAAGAGAATCCTGACTGGTATAAAAGCAATAACATGATGGGAATGTGTCTTTACATAGATAACTTTGCGGGTAATTTAAAGGGTGTAAAAGAGAAAATTTCTTATATCGAGGATTGCGGGGTAAATTATGTTCATTTAATGCCTTTCCTTGATACAGTAGATGGCAGATCTGATGGAGGCTATGCAGTTGCAGATTTCCGTAAGGTTAAACCTGAACTTGGAACAATGAAAGATCTTGCTGAGTTTGCAGCAGAGTGTCATAAAAAGGATATCAGCGTGTGTATGGATTTTGTTATGAACCATACTTCTGAGGATCATGAATGGGCTAAGAAAGCAAGACAGGGTGACGGAGAGTATATGAGCCGTTACTTCTTCTGCGAGAATGATAAGATTCCAAATGAATATGAAAAGACAGTTCCACAGGTGTTCCCGGAGACAGCACCAGGTAATTTTACATGGTTGCCAGAGATTAATCATTTTGTTCTTACAACCTTTTATCCATATCAGTGGGATTTAAATTACAAAAATCCTAGAGTTTTTAATGAAATGATGTATAATTTCTTATATCTGGCTAATCAGGGTATTGATATTTTCAGAATTGATGCCGTTCCATATATCTGGAAAGAGCTTGGGACAGACTGCAGAAACAGACCAAGAGTCCATACAGTTGTCAGACTTATGAGAATGATTGGCGAAATTGTCTGCCCTGGAATTATTTTCCTCGGAGAGGTTGTAATGGAGCCGGCAAAGGTTGTTCCATATTTCGGTACACTTGAGAAGCCGGAGTGCCATATGTTATATAATGTTACGACAATGTGTACAATATGGCATACTTTAGCAACAAGAAATGTTAAGCTGTTAAAGAAACAGCTTGATACAATCTACAGTCTTCCAAAGGATTATGTATTCTTGAATTACTTAAGATGTCACGATGATCTTGGCTGGGGACTGGACTATGGAATTCTTGCTGAGGATGGAATGACAGAAGGACCTCACAAGAAATACTTAAATGACTACTATCTTGGAAAGGATGGAGGCAGCCACAGCAGAGGAGAATTATATAATTATGACCCTGTTACAGGGGATGCGAGATTCTGTGGAACAACAGCCTCTATGTGTGGAATTGAAGCTGCAATAGACGAGAAGAATAAGTTTGTTTTAGGTGATGGTATCAAGCAGGATATCATGCTTCATGCCTTCATGATGGCACAGTCGGGAATTCCGATTCTCTATAGTGGAGATGAGATAGGACAGCTTAATGATTATTCCTACAAGAATGATCCTAATAAGGCTGTTGATTCAAGATATGTTCACAGAGGAAAGCTTGATTGGGAGGCTGCTGAGAAGAGAAATAATCCACTGACAGTAGAAGGTAAGATTTTCTCACAGTTGAAGAAGTTAGAGGAGATTAGAAAGAGCGAGAAGGCTTTCGTATCGAATGCAGACTGCTGGACTGTAGAGACTTATGATGATTCAATCATTTGCATCGGAAGATACTACGAGGGAGACAAGATATTTGGTATCTTTAATTTCAGTGAAGATAGCAGAATTGCATGGATTGATGAGAAAGATGGAATTTACAGGGATTTAATTACTGGGGATACGAGAAGAGCAAGCGGAGTTGAGATAGCTGCGCATGGATTTATCTTCCTGAAGAAAATATAATGTAAATATAAAGTGAAAACGAGGAAGAAAATTTGTTTATCAGAGAATATTTACAGGAAAAGAAAATAATAACAGACGGAGCCTTCGGTACATATTACGCAAGTAAATACAGTGCGCCGGAGGAAATTCCGGAGAGAGCCAATATCAATTATCCGGATAGAGTAAAAGCGATACATCAGGAATACATAGTGTCTGGTGCAAAACTTATCAGGACTAATACTTTTGCCAGTAATACAGTTATTCTTGAAGAGAATATCGAAGGTGTGAAGGCTAATATCTGTTCGGCAGTTGAGATTGCAAACTCTGCAGTCAAGGCTTATGACGACAGTCTTACATTATATGTATCAGGAGATATTGGACCAATACCAGCTCCAGCTTTTATTGATAGAGAAAGTGTTATGGAGGAATATAAAGTATTGGCAGAGACCTTTATTGAAAAAGGTGTTTCAATACTAATCTTTGAATCTTTCGCGGAATTAGATGTTATTATTCCTGCAATAGAGCATGCTAAGAAGCTGGCAGCTAATAGCGGAATGGATTTATTTATTATTGTACAGTTTGCACTTAATCAGTTCGGTTATTCTGCAGCCGGACTGTCAGCAAGAAAATTAATCGAGGATGCATCGAAGATAAATGAAATTGACGCACTGGGATTTAACTGTGGAATAGGTCCTGCCCATATGCAGAGTATAATGGAGAAAATTGTTTTTCCGGATGATAAATTCATTACCTCTATTCCTAATGCAGGTTATCCGAAAATAAGCAGAAATCAGATAAAGTATTCTAATACTGCAAAGTATTTTGAAGAAAAAATGCAGGAGCTTGCAGATTTTGGAAGTGATATTTTAGGTGGCTGCTGTGGAACAAATCCAACATTTATTGAAGGACTGGCGCAAAAACTTGAACTCTCACAAAAACCAAGACAGAAAAACGAAATTTCTGATAAGAAGAATAGTAAACCGCCAATAAGAAAAGGTTTTATTTATGATGAAAATGGTAATCGCAAGAACAAAAAGCTTATAGCAGTAGAGCTTGCGCCTCCATTTGACTGTAATGATGAAAAACTCCTAGAGTCTGCACATGGACTTGCTAATTTGGATATTGATGTGCTGACATTTCCCGATTCTCCATCAGGGCGAACAAGAGTTGATTCAGTGCTTATGGCATCAAAGGTTCATCAGGAAACCGGGCTTGCGGTAATGCCACATATATGTTGCAGAGACAAAAATGCAGTAGCGATGCGTTCATTATTCTTAGGTGCACAGATAAACGATATACATAACGCATTAATAATTACAGGCGATCCTTTACCACAGGTGGCAAGGGAAACTGTAAAAGCCGTGTTTAACTTTGATTCAACAGGCCTTATGAGTATAGTTAAAGAGATGAATGAGGACAGTTTTCTTTCTATGCCATTTTCATATGGTGGAGCAATTAATCAGAATAGGAGAAATCTTGAAGTAGAGATAAAAAGGATAAAAAAGAAAATTGACTGCGGAGCTGAATTTTTTCTTACCCAGCCGGTGTTCAGTGAACAGGATGTTGAGCGTTTAAGACTGATTAAGAAAGAAACCGGGGCAACAATTCTCTGTGGAATTATGCCTCTGGTGAGCCGGAAAAATGCAATATTTATGAAGAATGAGATTGCAGGAGTAAATGTAACTGATGAAGTGGTGAATATGTATCCTGAGAATGGAACAAAGGAGCAGGGAGAAGCTGTTGGAATTAAACTTGCAAAGAAAATGATGGCAGCAACAGAAGACTTTGTGGACGGATATTATTTCTCATTTCCGTTTAACAGAACATATATGCTAAAGAGTATATTATAAAAATGTATTATAAAAAGAGTGGAACTCTTATTTGGGAGAGTTCCACTCTATATTTATGCCATCATGTTTCCAGATATTTTGCCCATCATCATAAGCATCAACCATAATATACTGGTAATCACTTGATGTTTTAAGTGCATCATATACATATTTTAAAGGTATGTGACTTCTGTTATTGGTCGGTGAACCAGGTTCTGCAAGAAATACTTCTTCCGTCTCAGGATTAAAATTCCAGATATTTACATAATGCCCGCTGGTATTTTCCCAAAACGTATCATCATTATAGCTGCTTACGAGTACTATGGCAGATATTCCATTTTGCATCTGTTCTTTAAAAGCTTCATAGGAATCAGGCTTGTAATACAGGTCACATTCAAATCCGCATTTTCTTAGTGTGACTTTCATGTCCCCCCAGCTTATGGCTCCAATTTTGCGTGTGGGACTGTATCCGGAATTTTCTCTTGCAAAATCAAACATATCTATAGGAGAGCACTCGTAATCTGTAACGGATGAATAAATGTTTGCCATACAGCAAAGACCACATCCGAAACTACCAAAAGAATTTCCTTTATATGTGTATTCACACCAGCTTCCTGACCAGTCATATCCGTTATTCCATGCTTTGGGTCCCTGGAGAAAAGAGTATATTTTATCTTCATGAATCTGGTCCGGATAGCCGTATTCTTTATAATATGCTTCCAAATCAAATGTACTAAATATATTCTCCTCAAAAGACGTAACACCAGCAACAATAGTGGAATTTGAGTAATCGAATTTATTGACAGTATGTTTTTGTGAGTCTTTTACGTGAATACTGACAAATAGTAGTAATTCAAAAAATATAATAGTAATAAGTATATATAATATCTTCTTTCGCATATAAAAATTTTATCACAGTAATAAAAAAACTTGCAATAGAAACTTCATTGTGTTACGATTTTAGAAGTATGTGAGATATCATATAGCCCACTTCATCTCATTTGGAGATTTTAGAATTTGAAGTCAAGCCCAGACGGACAGGCGGGGCGGTTGCCGAGCGTGGGAGACCACATTATTGATTGAGTTAGAAGCTCAAATTTTATAAGTTGATTACTTAATAATCAGTGCACATGCACATCATCTTGTGAAACGGTCAATAAAAGGCAACATTAAGCTTTAGACAGACATTAATGAATTTTTTTAGACAGGTGATGCGAAAGTGTTACCTGTCTTTTTACTTTACATAGGAAAGTTTGACTTTTATCGTATTAGAAAAGGTGGATAAATTGATGGATAAAAACAGACAGCAGAGAGCCCCAATCTATGAGGCATTAGAGACTTTTAAAAAGAAAAGAGTTGTGCCATTTGATGTGCCCGGGCATAAAAGAGGCCGTGGTAATCCGGAGCTTGTTTCATTATTAGGGGAAAAATGTGTAGGTCTTGATGTAAATTCCATGAAGCCACTTGATAATCTCTGTCATCCGGTATCAGTAATTAGAGAGGCTGAGGAATTAACAGCCGAGGCATTTGGAGCGGAGAATGCATTTCTAATGGTGGGAGGAACGACTTCAGCAGTACAGGCAATGATTTTGTCAACCTGTAAAGCCGGCGATAAAATTATCCTTCCAAGAAACGTACATAAGAGTGCGCTCAATGCCATGGTATTATGTGGAGCTATTCCGGTATATGTAAACCCGGAGGTAAACTCCAAACTTGGAATTTCTCTGGGCATGGAAGTAAGTCAGGTAGAGAAAGCTATAGAAGAAAATCCGGATGCAAAGGCGGTACTTGTCAACAATCCTACATATTATGGAATTTGCTCAGATATACGTTCGATTGTAAAAGCTGCTCATGCAAAGGGAATAAAGGTTCTGGCTGACGAAGCACATGGAACACACCTTTATTTTGGAAAGAACCTTCCGATTTCAGGAATGGCGGCAGGAGCAGACATGGCAGCGATTTCCATGCATAAATCAGGTGGAAGTCTTACACAGAGTTCAATTTTACTTACCAACAAAGGTGTAAATGCAGATTATGTGAGACAGATTATAAATCTTACACAGACTACAAGTGCATCCTACCTTCTTCTGTCAAGTCTTGATATATCAAGAAGAAATCTTGCCTTAAGAGGGGAAGAATCCTTTGCAAAAGTAGCAGAGATGGCAGAGTATGCAAGGCAGGAAATTAATTCAATCGGTGGTTATTATGCCTATGGAAGAGATCTGGTTAATGGTGGAAGTATATATGACTATGATGTCACAAAGCTTTCGATTTATACATTAGATATAGGTCTTGCAGGAATTGAAGTATATGACCTTTTAAGAGATGAGTACGATATTCAGATTGAATTTGGAGACATATGTAATATTCTTGCCTATATCTCAATAGGAGACAGGCTTCAGGATATTGAAAGACTCGTTGGAGCACTCGAGGATATCAAGAGATTATATAGCAAAGATAAGACTGGATTATTATCAGGGGAGTATGTAAACCCTAAAGTCGTAGCATCGCCACAACAGGCATTTTATTCACCAAAGAAGGCTGTTGCAATCAAGGATTCGGTAGGCTGCATAAGCGGTGAATTTGTAATGTGCTATCCACCGGGAATTCCGATTTTAGCGCCAGGTGAGCTTATTACAGATGAGATAGCAGAGTACATTTTATATGCAAAAGAAAAAGGCTGTTCAATGCAGGGAACACAGGACCCGGATGTTGAGTATCTGAGAGTCCTCGACAAAATATAAATAAAGTAATTTATCTAGGAAAAGTAGTTTTGATTTAGAAGAACAAAAGGAGGCAGCAGCTTATGCAGATATGGTTTTCCGAATATCATACGCTTAATGCAAAGCTTGACGTGCGAATAGAGAAACAATTATTTTCAGGGGAGAGTGAATTTCAGAAAATTAATGTTTTCCAGTCGTATGAGTTTGGTAAATTCGTTTCTTTAGATGGTGAGATTGTATTCTCAGAGGCAGACGAATTTATCTATGACGAGATGGTAACTCATGTGCCTATGGCAGTTCACCCAGATGTTAAAAATGTACTTATTATCGGTGGGGGTGATGGAGGTGTTGCCAAGGAACTGATAGGGTATCCTACAATTGAGCATATTGATGTGGTCGAAACAGACAAGATGTTCGTGGATGTGTGTAAGGAGTTTTTCCCAGAGTCGGCGGAAGGTCTTGAGGATCCAAGGATAACAATGCATTATGATGACGGACTTAGATTTTTGAGAAGAAAAAGTGATGAGTATGATCTTATTATAAATGATTCAACAGACCCATTAGGGCATACAGAAGGTCTTTTTACAAAGGAGTTCTATGGTAGCTGCTACAAGGCACTAAAAGAAGACGGAATAATGGTATATCAGCACGGAAGTCCCTTCTATGATGAGGATGAAGTAGAGTGTAGAAAGATGCACCGAAAGGTATATAAATCATTTCCAATAAGCCGGGTATATCAGGCACATATACCGACCTGCCCATCAGGCTACTGGCTTTTTGGATTTGCATCCAAAAAATATCATCCGCTTAATGACTTCAAACCGGAAAAATGGGAAGCCTTAGGATTGAAAACATGGTATTACACAACCAATCTTCACAGAGGGGCATTTATGCTTCCAAAGTATGTTGAAGATTTACTGATAGAAGAAGAACAGGATTAATAACATCAATTGACAAATAATTACAAAAGTATATGCGCATTCCTGCAATTCGTCGGAGACTTTTATTTCAGTTGGTGGATTGTACCACCACTGAGACAAATATGTTTCTACTTACCACTTATAGAAGTGGGAGTCTTACCAACTGAGATAAAATATGCGCACGTTAGATAATGAGATAACAGAACAGGAGGAATATTGAATATGAGCAGATTACTAATTATCGGATGTGGTGGAGTTGCATCAGTAGCAATCAGAAAATGCTGCCAGAACAGTGAGGTTTTTACAGAGATTATGATTGCAAGCCGTACAAAATCAAAATGTGATGAATTAAAGGCTAAAATCGAAGGAACAACAACTACCAAAATTACAACAGCACAGGTGGACGCAGATAATGTTGAAGAATTAAAAGAGCTTATCAATTCATACAAGCCGGATGCAGTCCTTAATGTTGCACTCCCATATCAGGATCTTACTATCATGGATGCTTGTCTTGCATGCAAGGTAGATTACATTGATACCGCAAATTATGAGTGCGAGGATACAGAGGATCCTGAGTGGAGAGCGATTTATGAGAAGCGTTGCAAGGACTTAGGCTTTACGGCATATTTTGATTATTCATGGCAGTGGGCATACCAGGAGAAGTTTAAAGAGGCTGGTATCACAGCTATTTTGGGAAGCGGATTTGACCCTGGAGTTACATCTGTTTTCTCAGCATATGCACTTAAGCATTATTTTGATGAAATTCATACGATTGATATCTTAGATTGTAACGGTGGAGACCATGGTTATCCATTTGCTACAAACTTTAATCCGGAGATTAACCTTCGCGAGGTTTCGGCTAATGGTTCATACTGGGTAGATGGACATTGGGTAGAGACAGAGCCAATGGAGTGGAGAGCCCAGTATAATTTCGACCAGGTAGGACAGAAGGATATGTATCTGCTTCATCATGAGGAAATAGAGTCTCTTGCCAAGAATATTCCGGGAATCAGAAGAATCAGATTCTTTATGACCTTTGGACAGAGCTACCTTACACACATGAAGTGTTTAGAGAACGTAGGAATGCTTCGTACAGATCCTGTTATGGTAGACGGTAAGGAAATTGTTCCAATTCAGCTACTTAAGGAGCTCCTTCCAGATCCGGCATCCCTCGGACCACGTACTGTAGGAAAGACAAATATTGGATGCATATTTACAGGAGTAAAAGATGGTAAGGAGAAGACTATCTACATCTACAATGTATGCGATCACCAGGAGTGCTACAAGGAGGTTGAGTCACAGGCAATCTCTTACACAACAGGAGTTCCGGCTATGATTGGTTCAATGATGGTTGTAACAGGACTTTGGAAAAAGCCTGGTGTATTTAACCTTGAAGAGATGGATCCGGATCCATACATGGAGGCTCTTAACAAATTTGGTCTTCCATGGCAGGTGGTAGAGAATCCTGAGCTAGTTGACTGTTATAAGACGGCGGACGAATCTGTTCATATGGACTAAAAGCTGATGCGCATTCAGAGCAAGAA
>JAXJVZ010000298.1:0-2336 GCA_036308285.1 Agathobacter sp.
CAACATTCTCGCTTGGACAGACAGAAATAGCAAATGCACTTCTGTAAACCTCTGTATGTCTAACTGCCTCAGCTCTTGCTTTGTAGCAGGACATGTCATTACGAAGCATCTTTCTTACTCTTGTAACTTCAGCACCGGATCTCTTTAGATATGCCGCTGCCTCAAACGTACGAACACCAGTCTTTGTCATAAAGTTATTGGTATCAATAAGTATTCCCGCATAAATACAGTCTGCTTCTGTAGCGTTTAGTTTAACTCCGTCTCTGTAATACTGTAAAACTTCCGCAACCATCTCACATGCACTTGATGAATATGGCTCAATATACGAAAGTATTGGATTTTTTATTACTTCACTATTCTGTCTATGATGATCAAATACAACTATATAATCCGTCTTATCAAGAAGCTGTGGACACTCTGTATAGCTTGGTCTGTTAGTATCAACAACCATTACCAGCGTATTGCGGTTTACCATCTCAAGTGCCATCTCACTGTCAATAAACATATCCTCCGGATAACCCTTTTCTGTTGAAAAAGTCTCCAAAAGCGGACGAATTGAACTTGTCGGATCATTGATTACAATCTGTGCCTTTTTACCTGATAAATTAGCAGCACAATAAATACCTACTCCGGCACCAAGCGCGTCAATATCTGAAATACTATGTCCCATGATAAGAACATTTTCACAGCTTTCAATAATTTCCTGTAAAGCCTGGGCCTTAACCCTTGCCTTAACTCGGTTCTTGTTCTCTACCTGCTTTGCTTTTCCACCGTAGTATGTAATCTCTTCGCCTTCTTTAATTACTACCTGATCTCCTCCTCGACCAAGCGCAAGGTCGATAGAAGCTCTAGCAAATTCATAGTTCTCATTGTAATTATTCTCATTAATTCCAATACCGATACTGAGAGTAACCGCCATCTCGTTACCAACCTTAATGGATTTTACATCCTCAAGAAGCTTAAATTTGTCTTCCTTTAAGGTCTCAAGATACTGATTCTTAAATACTACAAAATATTTATCCTTCTCTATCTTACGAACAAGACCATCTACCTTTGAGAAGTACTGATTTACTCGTCTATCTATGAGTGCCACCAAAAGTGAACGCTTAACATCCTCGATTGAATCAAGAGCCTCATCATAATTATCAATATATACAAGAGCTGAAACAAGCTTCTGTCTCTGAATCTCATTCTTATAATCATTAAGCTTTGTCTCATCAAAAATATACATTGCCGTTAAGAAATCATCTTCGCTGTTGTATTCTAAGATTTCACTTTCTTCAGCAATTGACTGGAAATAAATCCTTCTGAATGCAATTCTGTATACTTTATCATCCTGCTCAATATTTATGCTTGAGCGGTCTTCCATTTTTGACAGAAATTCTCTTGTTACTACAGGGAATATTGTTGCAACAGATTTTTTATAACCTTTACTTAATCCTGACAGCTCACAAAATGTCTCGTTCATCCATAATATTTTACCCGAATTATCAAGCAGAATATAAGGGATTTCAAATTCATTAAGAAGCTTCTTCTGAACTGAGGAATACTGGGTCGCAAAATTTATTACCTCATTTGCAATTACCGTCCTGCTACGCCAGAACAACAGCATAACAAGAATAAGATATAAAACCGTAAATGCTGACAATATTAATCCGCTTTTGGTATCATACACAATAAGTGGAATATCAATACACAGCCAGACTATTGTAAGATATAGCGGCCATAGCATATAACTTTTCAGCTTTCCCCTGAATTTAATTCTTTTATTCATATATTTCTCCTTAAAACCTTCCTTAGTAAATATTTAAGGATACAGTTATCACATATACTACAGAGTATACCACTTTGGCCAGTCTTAATAAAGAGTAAATAAATTAAAAAAGCCTGGGGCAGGACATATATGGTCCTGCTCCAGGGCTAAAATTTAATTATGTTCTATTTCTTTTTCTAAAAGCAACAAAACATACAACTACACCCATAAGTTAGATTAATTCACATAATTTTATGAAGGTATAACAGACTGTAACAACAATACAAAAAGCAGTATTGGAGCTATGAACTTAATCATTGCCTTATAAATAAATTCTCTTCCGAATTTGTATCCACCCTTTTTAACTTCATCTGTAATCACTTTAGGTTTTACAACCCAGCCAATTAAAATACATGTAACAAGAGCTACTATAGGCATAAGAACACTATTACTTATGTAATCCATAAGGTCAAGAATCTGTGCAACAGCTCCATTTGGAAGCTTCAACTCGAAATAGAATACGTTGTAGCCAAGACATACCACAAGTCCCATTACAACAGCATATACTGTTGTAAGTATCGCA
>JAXJVZ010000299.1:0-2846 GCA_036308285.1 Agathobacter sp.
CTTATAGACCATGACTGCGTTAACAGTAGCCATATTGATACACCTCCTTCCATCCTTTATTTGCTTTGTGTTAGCATAACAGACTAATAGATCCTTACCTCAACCATCTATTGTTGTAGATAGCTTAGGTAAAGATCTATACAATCAGGAACGTTGCCTGCTCGGATCACCTCGAATCCAACTAACCCACGGGCTAGTTTAGACATCTAAGTAATCAATAAAGATATATAGGTAGCAAAGGCTGGTTCTCATATTTTCCACCCCTATTAGGTCAAATCTACTTTTGCTCTCGCCAAAATCCAAAACAAAAAAGCCCTACTCCTTTTTCAAAGGTAGAGCCTAAAATCCGATTCCTGAAAAATTTTTTATAAAATTTTCAAATCCTATATAAGTATTTAAATTAAACTATATATTAGAAATAAAACAAAAAGACCTGTCAAAACACCGATATCGATAGGTCTTTTTGTTAGCTTATGCAGCTAATTTATATGTTATTTCCTCTATAGTTCTTTGCTTAGCTGCCAAGGACTGCTTTATATTAGCAAGTGAAAATTTCTTTCTGGCTTCAGCGATAATACTGTCTACTTTTTCAATGACGTCGCTGCTAATAACAACTTTGTGGCAATTTGGGCACTCATATGCAGGTATGTTCGTTACTTTTATTTTAACGCCATTAATAACAGTGTTAATGGATGTGACAGTTTTGATCATGTCAAAACCAGTATCTTCATTGCACTCATAGCATTTCATCCGGCTCATCCCCTTCCTTTATTCTGACATTGAACTACCCCCTCCTTTCCTATATTACATAACATAATTCAATAGCTAGTCAATATTATTTGTCATAATAAGCTCTCCTCGTATAATATATTTTGTAATGAATAATCTTGGTTTTCTGACAAAGAAAATACTTCCATAAGGAACATCTTGATGCTACAATAATCATTAGAGATTATGTGGCTAAGGTTACGTCTTATCACTCCTGCGGCTCCTAATACGGATGACTGCTTAAAAAGCTTGACGCCTGCCTTATCCGTCAAATTCTGCTTACACAGATGTTGCATCCCTGGGCGAGAGCAATACCAGCAACATAGATTCTCACAGGTGAATGCTTATTAGCGAGGGTGCAGTCAGCGGTTAAGATCAGGATAATTCCTTCCCACTCTTCCATCACTAGCCGGAAAGGTGGTGAATTACTTTGAAGAAAACGGATTGTCTTTCTACTCTTTTTGTCGGAATTGACATCAGCTCAAGAGAAAATGTAGTGGCTGTAATGGATTTTAGTTCACAGAAGCCTATACTGACTTTCTCTGTTGCTAATAACAATCCCGGTGCTGAATGTATGGCCAACAGGCTTGCAGAATTACTAGCCTCCCATCAGGAGCTTAAAAGGCTTGTCATTGCCTTAGAATCAACATCATTCTACGGCATTCACATAGCTAATTACTTATCTACCTGCTTACAGCTTGCACCATTTCATACAGCAGTCTATTGTCTTAATCCCAAAACAGTGGCCAATTACAAAAAATTCTTTGTTGACCTTGGCAAAAATGACTACATTGATGCCTTTGTCATAGCAGATTTTGCCAGAGTCGGCCGAATTACCATTGAGCCATGGCGTGGCAGCCAGTTCCTTGCCCTCCAAAGACTGACAAGACACCGCCTGCACCTGGTACAGACACTGACTAGGGAAAAGACTTATATGCTTTCAAATATCTTCCTCAAATTTAGCGAATGCTCACTACTTGATGAAGATGAACAGCCTTTTTCAAATAATTATGGAGCCACAGCTTCAGCGGTTCTTACCGAATTTCTCTCAGTTGAAGAGATTATTGAGAAGCCTATGGATGAGCTCATAAATTTTATCTGTGAAAAAGGACATAACAGATTTCCTAACCCTGAAAAAACAGCCCAGTTATTACAAGCGGCTGCCAGAAACTCCTACCGATTGGATAAATGCCTTTACGAACCGTTAACTATTTCTATTGCCTCATCATTTACTCTTATTTCTACATATTATGCAGAGATTAAGAAAGTGAATCAGGCGATTGAAAAAACGATTAAGGGATTAGATCCTACAGCTTACCAAAGCCTTTTATCTATTCCAGGAGTTGGTCCTGTCATGGCTGCTGGCATATTAGCTGAAATAGGCACTATTGACGCATTTAAGGACAATGATGCACTTGCCAAATATGCTGGTCTGGTATGGCGTGAATCACAGTCAGGAAAGTTCAAAGCTGAAGATACAGCTCTTTCCAAGGCTGGCAATGCTTATTTAAGATATTACATCCTGGAAGCTACCAGCCACATAAAAAACAATTGCATAGAGATTAACAACTTCTACAAAAAGAAGTATGCTGAAGTGAAAACACATCAGCACAAGCGTGCACTCGCTCTCACATCCCGTAAAGTCATAAGACTGATATTTGGATTGCTGGCCAAGCATCAGCTCTATTCTGGCAACAGAGTAGAATTAAATTAATATTGACCTAAAAACTTCCTTTTATTTTTAGTATGGAAGGAAGGCTTGTTTGGTGCACGCAATTTTCCTGAAATTATATGTTTTTATTTGAAATTATCCCTTGACATATTACCAGATTGCTTATTCTGTATGACCGTAAGTTCTTTCGATTGGGTCATCGAAAGTTACAGCCTTATTCAGATGCCCTCTGACGATATAAGTTTCTCCCAGAACATCTGCCGCAGCTTCTTCAGCTGCTTCTTCAGAAGTAAATACTCCAATTACGGAAGTGGTTACCCATACTCTGGAAGAGTAATCTTCGGGAGAATAATCCTCTTCTATGGACAATACAGTCCATATCTTTGTTGATTCAGGGGTATTAAAA
>JAXJVZ010000300.1:0-2233 GCA_036308285.1 Agathobacter sp.
TGATATTCCAAATATTTCTGTAGCGTTCTGGCAGGCGATATATGGATGGTCAAATCCATGTGTCTTTCTGACAGGATTGCCATCATGCCAGTCATACAGATAAAAATCATGTAAAAAGGCTGCTTCTACCAGCTCTTTTTCTTTTGCTTTTAAATGCAAATATTCATTAACCAGAAAACAAAGCCAAGCAACATTATGGCAATGCGTAAGTGTTGTTGTCGTGCCATGCTGAATATATTCATCCATCTGCTGAACCTCAGCCGTTTCCATATATTGCTTTATTAATTTCTTAAATCTCTCTTCTCTTATCCTCTGTGCAATTTCTTTTTTTCTGGCTTGGAATTTAAACATATCAAATTATTCTCCAAATTTAACTATACACAGTAACATTTTCTACATTGTTTCAAGCGACTTATATAAATTTGCCTATTTCATTGTAGTAGGCGTCTGATTACTTGTCAATTACTCCTTTTGAATTATAATAAAATACCAACTATTTATTTAAAAAATCAAAAGGCTTATCCGCATCTGAATTAATAAACATCATAAGCATAAAGGATGCCCTTGCAGATACTTTTTCTTCCGCAAGAATTCTTCTTGCCTCTGTCTTATCTACAAAAATAACTTCTATATCTTCGCTGTCCTCAAGATTATCTCTGTTAGGGCTACCCTCGACAGTTCCATATACCATAATGGTACTCTCATCCGTCAAGCCCTGAGCCAGGTACATTGGTCTTCTAAAGTAATCTGCACCACCTGTATAGACCTCCATATCAAGACCAGTCTCCTCCTTCATCTCTCGTATGGCACTTTGTGAAGCATTCTCGCCTTCATCTATAAGACCTGCCGGTATCTCATACATATAGTCATTAATCGGATATCTGAACTGCTTAATCATTACAAGCTGATTAGGATTTTCTTTTCTAACAGTATATATTGCAATACCATTAGTCTTATTAATACCAGTAACAGCTTCAAGAGATTCCTCATTATTTCTTGAGGCAAAATAGTAATCAAACCTTTTACCATTTCTCGTCATTGCATCAATATGAAACAAATTCAAAAATGGATTATCAGATAACTTCTGAATATTATTGCATCTTTTCATTAATTTATCCTCTACCAAACCACAAATCATACTTGTAACAGCTTTTGTATTTCTATATTTTGGGGCTCTATCTTAAACTCCATCTCCTCTTTATTCTTTGGATGCACAAAGCTAATTCTATATGAGCAAAGAGCCAATCCACACTTCTTTACATTTACACCTTCATTTACATCTTCATCTACAACATTACCATATTTTGTATCTCCAATAATCGGGCATCCAATATTAGACAGCTGAAGTCGTATCTGATGATGACGGCCTGTATGAAGATTTATATCAAATAGCAGCTTCAGTTCATCTTCGCCAATAATTTTATAATCTAAAACTGCTTTTTTAACATTCTGTCTCGACATCTTATCCAGATGACTTAAATCATCATGCAGTATCTCCCCGACATTACTACGTGGATCAAATGTCATGTAATCCGTAAGAGTATCCTTCTTGGGAATAAATCGTCGCCCGACTTTTAATGTTGCTGCATAATAATTTTTTCCGATACTTCTTTCCTGCACCTGTTTATTCAAAAAGGCTGTGGCTGTTGGATTTTTTCCAAAAACCATGACACCCTCAACCGGCTGGTCAAGACGATGAACAATTCCAACATACGGCTGTTCCTTTTTTCTTGCCCTGTAGTTTCTAATCAGACTTTCCATGTCCTGCTGTCCGATTCTCTTAGTCTGTGTTGCAACACCTGCTGGCTTGTAGCACACTAAGATTTCATCATCCTCATAGATTACCTGTAAAACAAACATTTTTCTTTTCTCCATTCCGCAGTAAGCACACTACGGCGTTCCTGAATACAAATTTTTTAATATTGTTTATAACCTAACAGCTGCGTCCCCCGGCTTCATCAACAGGCTTAATGGCATCTGTAGAAATTCCAAGAAGGGCTTCAGCTTTCTTTACTTCCTCATCCGTTGGAGTCTCAACCCCATCAAGTGGATAGTTAATACCAAGCTTTTCCCATTTAAATAATCCCAGAGTATGATATGGAAGGATTTCAACTCTTGAAACACCTTTAAGCTGGTCAATAAAATTCTTAAGCGCTATAAGACCTTCCTCGTCATCTGTAAGTCCCGGTACCAGTACATGGCGAATCCACATTTCCTTGCCATGGTCTGACAA
>JAXJVZ010000301.1:0-2744 GCA_036308285.1 Agathobacter sp.
ATCATATACAGAATCCACCATCAGGAGGTAATGATAATTCAAATAAAAATCCATCAGGCGGTGATAGCTCAAATTCAGGAAATGAGTCATCACAAGACCCGGATGGAGGGAATAGCTCAAATTCAGGAAATGAATCGGCACAAGGTCCTGATGGCGGGAATGACTCAGATTCAGGAAATGATCAAAACGAGGATAAGGACAATAGTGATCCAGACAAAGGTAATTCAGGCAATGGTGCTCAAAATCCTGATGGAGATAATAACGATAATAAAGATGAAAATAACTCTGAAGATACACAAAAACCTGAAAATGGAGCTGATAAAACACAGCAAGAGTGATGTTATGCTTGCAAATCCAATATTTAGGATATATAATAATTAGTCAGAGTGTTTAGCAATTGTATTTTAGGAGGCAATATGAACATATTAAAAAACAAGAAAATTCTAATTCCTGGGATACTTGCAGTTATATTAATAGTAGTCTTGTTAGCTGCCCTTATTTTAAGAGGCTGCGGCGAGAAAACATATGCAAAGTTCCCGGAAGGGTATAAGATAGCTTCTGTCAATGTTGGCGGAATGACTATTGAAGAAGCAAAGGCTGCACTTAAGAAGCAGGCTGCAGATTACAAGGTTAATGTTAAGCTTGACGATGTATCGTTTGAACTTGCAGGAGCAGATTTAGGACTTACATATTCTGATGCTGTTGATTTACAGACAGTATGCAATAAAGCAAATAAGGAAAAAGCAAAAGCACCTGAAGTATTTCTGATTAATTCTAATGAAGAAATACAGGAAGCAATGCTTGTGGCATATGAGTTTGCAAAAGCTGAGATGGAAGCTCAGGATGCAGAGGCACCAGCAGAAGGACAGGAGGCTGCTACTGAGGAAACAATAACCCTTAATGACCCGACAAAGGCTTCAATTAAGTATGACGAAGCTACAGGTGCATTTGTTGGCGTTGACGGTGTTTCCGGAGAGGCTCCGGATTACGAGAAGGCTGTTGAAGACCTTGTTGCAGCTGTAAAGTCTTTTGCAGCAGAGGTTGAGACAAATTCAGAGATGAAACAGGCAGAAGGTGAAATTGCCGCAGACAGTGAAGATGTTAAAAAAGCATTAGAGAATGCCAATGAATATTTAGGCCTTCAGATTGATTGTGTTTTTGCTCCTGAAGGAAAAGAAGCAAAGACAGAAACTATCGCACCAGCTACTATTGCGAGCTGGCTTATGGTACAAAGAGACGGACTTTCTGTTGAATTGAATGCCGAAGAGATGTCTGCTTACTGTGCTACATTAGCCGCAGGTCATGATGTTTCAAAGACAAGAACTGCAAAGTTTAAGACTACAGGTGGAGGGGAAATCAGCGTGTCAGTTGCTGCATCTGGTCAGACAGTTGATGCTAATGCACTTTATACTGATATTTTTGATGCTATTTCAGCTAAAAAGTCAGGAGCTGTTAATGCTACATATTCTGAGGTTCCAGAGTCTGAGCAGAGTGAATATGTAGATTTTGGTGGAAATTATTGTGAGGTAGACCTTACAAATCAGATGGTATACGTTTACAATAACGGAAGCTGTGTTGTATCTACACCAGTTGTTACAGGCTGTGTGGCAAAGGGATACAGAACTCCTACAGGAGTATATTCGATTTTTTCAATGGATAAAGACCGTTATCTTAACGGTCCGGGATATAAGACATGGGTTAACTTCTTCCTTCCTTTCAATGGTGGTGTAGGCTTCCATGATGCTGGCTGGAGAAGTTCATTTGGTGGTAATATTTATCTCTATAATGGTAGCCACGGATGTATCAACATGCCTTATTCAGAGGTTAAGAAGTTATATAACAATGTTTCTCTCGGGACAAAGGTTATCGTATATGGTGGAGCAACTTCAGTAGAAGGTCTTGCACAGAGATGGAGCGGTACTACAGCTTACACGGTAACTTACGGTGCAGGGCCATTTGCGCTTGATATGAATTGTCTTGACGAGGCACCAAAGACATATTCAAGTGATAACAATGGTGTTGCAACAGTCGATGCAAATGGTGTGGTTACACCGGTTGGAGTTGGTACTTGTACAATTACAGTTAATTCAGGTGTTACACCTAAGTATAAGGCTTCAAGTACAACCGTTACAATAACAGTTAATGCTAAGCCGCAGCCACAGCAGCCACAGCAGCCGCAGCCACAGCCAGAACAACCACAGCCAGAACCACCAAAACCACAGCAACCAGAAAAGCAGAAGGCTAGTATTACGGCTGGAGATATGTCATTTGTACTCGGTGAAGGAGAACAGTCAAAGTATGTAGGGGCTACGGTTGATAGCAAAGCATCATTGAAATATTATTCAAATAATACAACAGTTGCAAAAGTGGATGAAAATACTGGCTTAGTAACGATTGTTGGAAGCGGAACAGCAAATATTACAATTAAAGCTGCTGCAAATGATAAATATGATAGTACGGAAAAAACGATTACAGTAACTGTATCTAATCCAATACCACCAGAAACTGAAACACAACAATAGTGACACTAAGAGCTTTGACATAATAAAATGCCAAAGCTCTTTTTTCGATAAATATACAAGAAAAACGGAGTAAGAAAAAGTTATGAGATACGATGCCTTTATCAGCGTAAGCGCTTAATTTCGGGGTAGATTTTCTACCCCGAAATTTATCTTTATAATGATTGCTAGGAAATGCTAACATTTCACTCTATTTCAAAGGAGAACAATCATTATGAATAAACG
>JAXJVZ010000302.1:0-16401 GCA_036308285.1 Agathobacter sp.
ATTTCATTTAATTATTCTTCATTATTAATTAGATGATGGATGAGGCATATACTGGTATAACTGCATTGCAGTTGATGCTATTGGCATACTCTGCATTGTCACTTTTCCAGGACCATATACAACAGTATTAAATAATCCCTCTCCTCCAAAGAGCACATTTTTAACGCCCTTTATTGTCTTTATCTCCATTGTGCAGGACTCTGACATGCAGGCAACATATCCTGTATCTACAATCTTGCAGTCTCCCGCTGGAATCTCGTATTCATGTGCTGAACCATCAATTTCAAGGAAGACAATGCCGTTTCCAGTGAATTTTCTCATAAGAAATCCTTCGCCTCCGAATAAACCTCTTCCAAGCCTTTGCTGAATATATACTTCATTAGTAATGTTTCCAAAAGAAGCTAAAAACGAGCCCTTCTGCACAACAATTCCATTACCAGGTGTAATCTCTACAGCACGAATTGAACCTGGGAATTTTGCCGAAAAAGCAATTTCGCCTGTATGATTCGCATAGTAGGTATTCATAAATGCATGTTCGTTTGTAAGCATTCTTCCAAACATTTTTCCCAGACCACCAGCTGATGTCTGCATTTCGATTTCATCATCCATCCATGACATTGCGCCTGATTCACACTCAATTGTCTCTCCCTGTTCTAATAACACTTTTAATACTGGCAAATTGCCACCATCAATTAAATATTTCATAAAGCTCCTCCTATAAAACTATGTATCATTTTTTCAATTAACTTTCTACAACCAGCTCTTATATTTTATCCATCATTTCTGTCCACAATACCACTTGGGACAGATAATGAGCCAGAAAACTCCGTCCCCAATGGTCACCCGTCCCCAATGGTCACCAGGATTCCTGCTTTGTAATTCTTATAAATTTGCTAAGATTAATAATTGATCTTACAAGCTCATCTGCGATTACTGCAAAGAACACACCAGCAATACCAAACTTTAATACGAATACAAAGAATGATGCACAGGCTATAACGAAGATAGTTCCAAATATCTGTATATAAAACATCCATTTAGTATCTCCGCTTCCACGTATTCCGTTTCCGATAATAATATTTGCTGATTTGCCATATAAATTTATGCACATCAATATCAGATAAAGTCCGCATGTTTCGATAATAGCTTTGTCCGATGTAAACAGGCTTATTAGCTGCTTTGGACATATGAGGCATACCACAAGCATTACAAGTGCTACAATTACACACATTCCGTATGCAATCATACATACACCCTTGTACTGCCGAACATCCCTCTTACCTGTTGCTTCACCTGTAAGAGTCATTGTTCCGTTTCCTATCGCACCAATAATAACTACTACAAGGATCTCAACACCAAAGATAATTGAGTAAATTCCTGCAGCCATCTCATTGATAGCATTCAAAATGCGAATCATCATCAGGTTACCAAAATTCCATGCAAAATCCTCAAAAGCTGTGTTTATTCCAAGCTTTGCCGACACAATAAATGGTTTTATTTTTGCCATCATAACAGCTTTTAAAGACGGTCTTGTTGGAAGTTTTTTACTTGTCACAAAAATATAAATTGCATATGCACATCCTGCATATTCCGCAATTGTTGTTGCAATTGCAGCACCCTTGATTCCCAATGCTGGAAATCCAAATTTTCCGAATATTAATACCCAGTCTAAAAATACGTTAAGACCAGATCTTACTATTCCAAAATATACAAGTGGCTTTGTGTAGTTTGAAGTCTGCATGATTACCATACTTGATGCCTCAAGTCCTACTACCAAGAATATAGGCAGGAAAAATCTTGTGTACTCAAGACACATTGGAAGCACATTCTCTGACACTCCCATTGCAATAAATACTGGTTTTGCAAAAATAAGCCAGAAGAAAAACAGTAAAAACGGAATAACATTATTCCATTTCATCATCGCTGCCGCGTATTGTTCTGTATCCTCCTTATTTCCTGCACCTACCCCCTGACTTATCATAATAGACGCACCAATTACAAGTGAAAAACAAAATGACATGGTGGTCCAAAGCGGTGAACTTACATTTCCAAGTGCGCTCATATACAGTTTATTCATGTGTCCTAGAAACATTCTGTCTATAAGCATCTGAATCTGCGAAATGAGATTGCTTAACATTATAGGCACCGCAATTGTAAGCAATCTTTTTGAATAATATTTTATATTTGTTTTTTCAAGCATCATTTCTATGTCCTTTATTCTAATTTCAAGAACGCTCCAACTAGAGATAAAACGACATCCATAGTATGTCCACAATACCACTTGGGACAGATAATGAGCCAGAAAACTCCGTCCCCAATGGTACTACTTACTTGGGTGTAACTTCATAAACTCAATGAAATCCAGTAATGGAATCGGCTTTTCATATAAATATCCCTGATACCATTTACAGCCTAATTCAAGCAGCTTGTCCCTCTGCTTCTCTGTCTCTACATACTCTGAAATTATCTTCACGTTCAATTTCTCTGCAAGTGACACAATAGAAGAAATAATCTGCTGGTTTGTCGTATTTTCAAGTACATCTTTAACCAAAGAACCATCCAGTTTAACCACACCAAACTGACTGGACTGAAGATAAAGAATGGATGTATGCCCCATTCCAAAATCATCAATCATCATAACGTGGCCTTTTTCTTTGAGCCTCTCAATCTTATTTATTACTGTTGTTGCTTTTGATAATACATCCTGCTCTGTGATTTCAATCCATAACTGGGACGGTTGTATATTATATTTTGCCAGTGTCTCATCTATGTATTCTTCAATATCCCAAAGTAAGGACTTAGACGTAAGATTTATTGATATCTTAAAATCACTACCACATTCTTTGTTGACCTTATCTATTGCCGCAACAGTTTTATCAATAATCTTTTTCTCCAGCGGTTCAAGAATTCCACCCTCTTTTGCAAGATAAATAATAAGTGGTGGATATATAAATCCGTATAATGGATGATTCCATCTTAGAAGAGCCTCAGCACCAAGACAGACATCGTTACAGTCAACCTGTGGCTGGTATAAGATGTAAAGCTCGTCCCGTTCTATTGCACTCCTTAAATCATGGCGCAACATTCTCGCAATCTGTCCAATGCGGTTAGACTGGAAAAGAAGATCAACATTTTCGTTCAGTTCTTCTTTTTCCTGAAGAAGCTTTACAATTTCTGACATCTGCTCTTTTGCAGTTTTCTCCTGTGCTGTCATATTAATTTTAAGGAAAGGCAGATAGATAGACACACCTACTGCAACCATAACTACCTGTAAAATACTTCCATTTATCGAACCAGTAGCCAGATATCCACTGAAAATTATCGGTGTAGACCATGTAACCTCATGAATTACAGGCGGAACCAGGCCTGTCATTGTTGCCACATAAGCCGTAACATAACAAAAAATCGGTGTTACCAGAAATGGAACAAACATTATTGGATTCAGAATAATCGGAATACCAAATGTAAGCATCTCATTTAAGTTAAATGGAACAGTGAAAATTGATATTTTTGCAATATTATTCATTCTGCTTTTTCTAAAGAATATAAGCAGAGCAAGAAGTACACACACAGATGTACCACATCCACCCATAGAAACATACACGTCATAAAAGCTTTTACTAAATATTTCTCCTGCCTGTCCCAGATTAAAGCTTGTAGTTACAATCGGCTCAAGAATATGGCTTCCATGAAGTCCAAACATCCATAATACATGTACGAGAATAGTATAAATAAATCCCTGCATAAACTGATTATGGATATTATCAAATATAATACACATAAAATTAGATATTAGTTCGTATAAGCTTACTGCACCAAAAAACCATAATATCAGATGTGTAGATATAACTATAATACAAATAACGCATATAGCAGGAAGGAACATAGTTATTGCAACAGCTGTAATTCTTTCCAGCCCAAACGTATATTTTCTTAAGTTTAATATTTTAATTTTATAAAATGTGTTTAATAAATGGCATGAAATCAATGCTGTTGTTATCGCAAAGAAGCACCCTTTTACCCCGAACATATCATAATTATATGGTGCATCCGGCACATAAAGCTGTGCACCGTAAGCTGCGACACCAACAAGTATATACATAACCGTCTTATCTACAGTCATGTTACATTCCATACAGAAGCTTGCACATAATGAAACAAGCATAGCAATAGAAAACAGTCCAAATGTCCCTGTATAGACTGTATTTAGTATCTTCTCAAAAAATGACCCACGAATAATATTCTGATATGCCTCGAATGGAAAATTAACGAGCGCACTTGCAATTCCTCCCGTTAGCACAAAAGGAATCATCATTGCAAGACCATGCTTAATAACAGTAAGAATAAAGCTTGCTTCAAGCTTGTATGTAAAAACCTTTATTTTTTCTCTCATCCCCAGCTACCCCATTACATAATTATAGTAAAATTGTACCATAAATAAAAAATTTCACAATACAAATATTACTTTTTTAACAAAACAATATCAATATATTATTTCATATAAGATTTGCAAATACGGATGCAAACATGACTGTAAATATTCCCGATACTGCAATTGCCAGTCCGCTCATTGCACCTTCAATTTCCCCAATTTCAATTGCCTTCGCTGTCCCAATTGCATGAGATGCAGCACCAAAAGCAAGGCCTTTGGATATAGGCTCTGTTATCTTACATATTCTGCAGATTAATTCCCCAAACATATTTCCCAGCACGCCTGTAATAATTATAACAGCAACTGTTATTGTTACATAACCTCCAAGTTCTTCCGATACCCCCATTCCGATTGCAGTTGTAATGGATTTTGGAAGCATTGTTACATACTCCTCATGTGACAGATTGCAAAGCTTTGCAAGAATAAACACAGTCGTAAGACTTGTGATGGTTCCAGCCAGAAGTCCCAAAAGAACAGCCTTGTAATTCTTTTTTAGCAGTTCCCACTTTTCGTAAAGAGGGATTGCCAGACATACTGTAGCCGGAGTAAGAAGCCAGCTTAAATACTTAGCACCTTCATTGTAAGTATCATAATTAACATCTCCTATCAAAAGTACTGCTATCGAAACAATAATTGATATAAGAAGTGGATTAAAAATAGCAAGCTTAAACTTATTTTTTAACCACACTCCCAACAGATAGGATATTATACTAAGAGCAACTCCCGCAAACAGGGAGTTTTCAAAAAAATCATTCATTTTTATTTTCCTCCGACTTTCTTATTATTATCTGGGATACAATTCCGGTTGTTGCCATAACCGTAACGATTGTCACAACAGTAATTATACTTACTGGTACAATTATCTCTTTTAATGTTCCCCAGCTTGTAACCAGACCTACTCCTGCCGGAATAAACATAAGAGGCATAATTTCTATAAGAAATGTCCCTGTTTCCCTGACTGCTTCAAGCTTGATAATTCCCGTCATAAGTCCTGCAAAAAGTAAAATCATACCATATATACTGGCAGGAATTGGCAATGGAATGAGATATTTTAACATTTCCCCGATAAGAGAAATAACAAGAATAATAAGGCATTGCTTTACATATTTCATCTGCTGTCCACCTCCGTTTTAATAAAATGCCTATTATTGATATAGTATTTTTTAAGAAAAAGTCAATCGTACTTTTTTCCTACCTTTTAAAAAATATTTGTGTTATAATTACATAGATTATATCTTAAAATCTTAATACTATCCTGGGGGGATATTATGAAGAATTTCTTTTCAGCTATTTTAATTATCGATGGAATAATAGCATTCTATCTGTTTTTAAGTCCTATCTGGCAGAGAAAAAAACTAAACGCTGCCAATAAGGCTTTACATATTTATGCTCTCGCAAGCTCAATCTGGAGTCTTGGCTTTGGTCTTCTTTTCCAACAGACTGAAATTGATAATGCATATTGGTGCCGCTCTATTGCAATACTCGGAACCTATCTTTATATGCTCTCCGTTCAATATCTTATTTGTCTGTTTGCACAAATTTCAAATAAGACCCGCAATATTTTTAACTTCATTGCACTTACAGGCATTGTGCCCGTGTTGCTTTCAATGAAACGGGACCAGACTGAGTATTTTATCTCAACCTTTGGAATGACTTACAAATTTAAACCAGGACCCATCAATAATCTATATACATTATATTTTATTATTGTTGCCTGTAATATTCTTGGAATAATTATCCATACAATACGTAATGCGCAAAAAAAGAGAATCAAAACATTTGGAAAGCATTTTCTAATCATTACCATACTAATTATGGTCGGAACAGTCCTTGATATGATTTTCCCTGCTGTGGGACTTCCTGCACTTCCAGGCAGCAATGTTACCCAGTTTCTCGGACTAATAATTTTATTCTATGCCATGGATGTAATTAACCGTACAAGCATCAATATATCCAACATGACAGAGTTTATCTACTACTCTCTTGCTATGCCTGTATTGATGTTTGATGATAAATATCATCTTCGCCTAGCTAATGAAGCAGCTTCTAAATTTTTAAACCTTCCAAAAGAAGCAGATTTGCTTGGTACAGAGAATATTGAGTCATTTTTTGACTGCAATGATTCCGTTTTTGATTTTGATGGAACACATCACAGTCTGGATGCAGCATGTCTTTTTAACGGGGCTCCATGTAATCTTACAATAAGCAAAATCATGGATGCATATGAAGATATAATTGGATATATTATCAATGTTCAGAATCTTTCTGAGAGAATGCGTTACATTGAGGAGCTAAAGCTTGCGCGACAGGAAGCTGATTCTTCTAATCAGGCAAAAAGCCAGTTCCTTGCCAATATGTCACACGAGATTCGTACTCCGATGAATGCCATAATCGGCTTTTCAGAGCTTGCTCTTCAGGAAAATCCTGCCCAACCACTATCTGATTATCTTGAGGACATTAAGACATCATCTCACAGTCTGATGACACTTATTAATGACATACTGGATATTTCAAAAATCGAATCCGGCAAGATGACCCTCGTAAATATTGACTACTCTACAGCCGAATTTTTACATGAAATATACGAGATTATTAATACACAGGCAACGCGTAAGGGACTTGAATTCCAAATACATGTAGATTCAAAACTTCCTTCAATATTAAATGGCGATTCAAACAGACTAAGGAGCATACTTATTAATCTGCTTAATAACTCTGTAAAATACACCAGCTCAGGCTTTGTTAAATTAGACATATTATGTTCTGAGCCAGACTCTTTGCCGTTTAAAATAGTTATTCGTGTAAGTGATTCCGGAATTGGAATAAAAGAGGAAGAAAAGGCCCGCCTGTTTGATACCTTTTCACAGCTGGATCAAACCAGAAATTATGGAACAGAAGGCACTGGTCTGGGTCTGGCTCTTGTTCAGGGATACTGTACTCTTATGAATGGAGATATCCGCGTGGAGAGTATATATGGTCAGGGTTCAACCTTCATAGCAACTGTTGAGCAAAATGTTGCCGATGCTACACCTATAAACAGAGAACTAATTCTTTCACGCAATATGAAGCATGAATTCTCATTGGGTTCATTACAAATTCACGGGATTGAAGCACTTATCGTAGACGATAATCCTATTAACCTTAAGGTTATATCAAAAAGTATGAAATTCTATGGAATGGATGTTGATATAGCAAATGGCGGACTTGAAGCAGTAACAATGTGCCAGAGTAAAAAATATGACATCATATTCATGGATCAGATGATGCCGGAGGTAGATGGAATTGAAGCAATGCAACGCATCCGTAAACTTAATGACTACTATAGTTCAAGTGGCAACTGTAAAATTATTGTTCTTACTGCTAATGCCATCTACGGTGCAAAGGAAGAACTTCTTGCACTAGGATTCGATGAATACCTTTCAAAACCAATTAACTTCAGGGCATTAGAAACTGTATTCAAAAAATTCCTGCCAGAGAATGTGTTTGATGGAAACAGCGTTACTGACAAGAGTGATATTTTGAATACCACAGATGATTCTGCTTTAAACGACCTACTCTCCTACATGGATGTTAAAGAAGGTATCGCTCACTGTGGTGGTAGTAAGGATGTATATCTTGAAGTTCTAGAGCTCACATGTAATGAATGCGACAAGCAGATTTCTTCACTTGATGATTACTGTGATAATGGCGACTGGAGTAATTTTACGATTTTGATTCATGCTATGAAGGGCACATGCTTAAATATTGGAGCAAAGGCTTGTGGAGCACTGGCTAAGGATTTAGAAATGGCTGGAAAAAATCTTGATGTTCAATTCATTAAAGACAATCTTGATGGTTTTAAAAAGGATTATCGCATAATGATTGATGCTATTCGAACAGCCTGCAATTTTGAAAATTTAAAGGCTGATTCAGTTCCTGATTGTATTGTTGATTCAACTTCTAATTCAGGTGTTGATTCAGGTGTTGATTCGAATGCTGCTACTTTGGAAAATACATCAGATGTTCCTGTTGCTTTGGAAAAGATAAAAAATTCTATAGTGGATTATGATTTTGCGTCTGCCTCTAAGTATCTAAAACAGGCCCATGATGCCGATGTTACCGGCGATTATTCTGAATTGTTGAAAAAATTAGATACTATGATGGATGAAATGGATATCGATGGGATTATCGAATTACTTTCGTAGATTATAAATTTCTTTAAAATTTATTTACCGCCTGGTTCTTTTATTTCAAGTTCCAGACGGTAATTTTTTCAAAAACACTCTAACTTTCTTGCCACAACTGAGATGAATCAATTATTTTAGGACTACCATTTTTGTCCTTATTACCATCCTTTTACCCCTAAAATATCACAGTTATTGTAGTCCCCTTATTTACTTTGCTGTACAGTTCTATCTTTGCCTCATGTATCTCTACAATATGCTTTACAATTGCCAGTCCAAGTCCGGTTCCTCCAGTTGCTTTGGAGCGACTCTTATCTACCCTGTAAAACCGTTCAAACACTCTGTTCTGGTCTTCATCCGGAATGCCGATTCCATCATCTCTTACCGATAATGAGATATCATCTTTGCCTCTGACCTCGACCCAGACATTACCATTCTCATTGTTATAACGAATTGCATTCTGAACAAGATTGTCTGTTAATTCGCTTAACATCTCACGATTACCACGCACGTTACAATGTTCCCCGGTAAAATGTAAGTTTACCTGACGTTTATTGGCATTAACTTTAAGTGCCTCCATACAATCTGATACCACATCATATAGATCAAGCAACTCAAAGGTTGGTTCAGCTTCACTTCTGTCTAATTCAGACAGGCGAATAATATCGTTTATAAGAGATAGAAGTCTTTCTGAATTCTTACGAATTTCCTTAATAAAGTGCTTGCTCTGCTCCTCATCCACCATATTGTTATCAATTAACTCTGCATATCCTGATATGGCAGTAAGTGGGGTCTTTAATTCATGGGAAACATTTGCAGTAAAATCCTGACGGGCCTTTGCTGATGATAAAATGTCAGCATGCTGACTTCTTATCATTTTTGCAAAAGGTACAAGCTCTTTGTAGGGTGGCTCAGTTGCAGTATCCTCAATATTTCGTGCCATTGTCTCAATTGGACTAATTATCTGTCTGGTGAGTATCTGTGATAAAATTACACCTACAAATATCAACACCATAATTACAAGTAAAATCATAGGTGTCGCAGCAGCAAACACCGACCAGATATTTCCGGCATCTATCGATACACGAAGAACAGTTCCGTTATCAAGTAGAATTGCATAATAAAATGTGTCCTTGTTCATTGTATCTGAACGTCTCACAGACTCACCAACACCATTTTCAAATGCATTTTTTATCTCTGGTCTGTCAGCATGATTGGATAAATCACTTGCATTGGTATCATTATCATATAAAACTGTTCCATCTGAATCTACCCATGTAACTCTAAGTTCTTCAATATCAGTGGACAAATCTATGTGACTATTATTATTGATATCATTAATATCATTTCCTACTGTTTCAAAATAATGCGTATCCTTAAGAAGCTTGGCACTTACCTTTAAGTCCTCACGAATCTGCCGCTGAAACAAACCATAATATGCAATTGTACTACTTATTGCCGTAGCAATTATTGCAATTATTGCAATTCCTACTAACTGCAGATTTATTTTCTTTTTCATTCGATAACATATCCTACATTTCTAACTGTTCTTATTCTGTTTCCAAACTCACCAAGCTTGTGCCTTAGTGTCTTGATATGCATATCAAGCGTTCTCGATTCTCCCTCATATCCAAATCCCCATATCCGGTCCATTATACTGTCGCGACTAAGGACAATCCCTTTATTTGACAGAAGATAATAGAGGAGCTCGTACTCTTTGTATGTAAGTTCACAGTGCTGACCGTCAATTGTCACTTCGTGCTTGTCATTATTAAGAACTAAGCCTTCAAGTGATAAAACCTTTATCTCCTCCTGCACTGTTCTTCTAAGAAGCGCCTTTACTCTTGAAATAAGCTCCATTACAGAAAAAGGCTTTCTTATATAATCATCTGCTCCATCTTCTAAGCCTTTTACAAGATCAAGCTCAGTTGTCTTTGCTGTAACCATAATTACCGGAAGCTTCTTAGTGTCAGGATTCCTACGAAGTTTTTTTACTATTTCATTACCGTTTTCATCCGGAAGCATAATGTCTACAAGACAAAGGTCGGGAATTATCTCGTCCATCTGTGCATAAAAGCTTTTCGCATTCTCAAAGCCATAAACCTTATGACCTGCATTCTTAAGTGCAAATTCTTCAATCTCTCTTATACTTTCATCGTCTTCAACTATATAAATTAATGCCATTCTGCTACTTCCTTCATTACTATTTCAATTCCATTTTTACGTTCTCTCAGCCTGACAATTGCAGCTGTAATTTGAATTAAAATTCATCTTTCAATTAGCTTTCCGACTCTTCTTCAGGCTTATCGAGACTATATCTTTCCTTAAGACGTTTATAATTCTGGGTAAATAATGCCTGCTCTGCCTCTGACATCTCTTCATAATACTCATGAGTATCATAAACATCCTCATTTATGGCAAGTAACTCTACTGCTATATTAGAGCAATGGTCTGAAATTCTCTCAAGACTTGTAAGTATATCTTCCAGGATAAGTCCCATTTCAATGGTACATTTTCCTTTTTGAAGACGTTTAACATGTCTCTTCTTTATCTTCTTAGTAAGAGTATCAATTACTTCCTCTAAAGGTTCAATAATCTTTGCACCCTCAAGATCATCCTCGCAAAATACATTAACAGTATCATTTACTATATCATTTACTGCCTGACAAAGCACTGATAGCTCATATGAAGCTTTCTTTGAAAAGGTAAGCTCTTTACTATTTATTGTCTCTACCGATTCAACAATATTCTTTGCATAGTCTGAAATTCTCTCAAGATTTACTATGCTGTGAATCATCATTGTAACGCTCTGGCTATCCTTCTTAGAAAGATTCTTGCCTGAAAGCTTTACAAGATATGTTCCAAGCCTATCCTCATAAATATCAATTTTATCTTCTAATGCATATACTTCTTTTACTTTGTCTTCATCATAATCTGATAAAACTTCTAAAGCTGTAGAAAGAGTAAGTACGGCATCCTTTGCCATCTCATGAACCTTCTGTCTACAGATTTCAACTGCAAATGCAGGTCTTTGTAAGAATCTTTCATCGATTGCAATTTCATTTTCTAAAGACTTCGCATTCTCAGTCTCTTCATCTTTTCCATCTGGAATTGTAAGCTTTGCCAGCTTTACAAGCTTATCTGCGAATGGGAAAAGAACAATTGTAGCTCCAACATTAAACAAACTGTGTACTACCGCAATTCCTGTCGCTCCGATCTGGTCAGACATAAAAGCGAAATCAACTATCTTGTTTAAAGTATAAAATACCACCATAAATAACATTGTTCCAATAAGATTGAAATACAAATGTATCATAGATGCTCTTCTTGCATTTTTACTTGCACCGACTGATGAGATAATCGATGTAACACAGGTTCCTATATTCTGTCCCATGATAATAGGAATAGCGGTTCCATAGCTTACAGCTCCAGTGCTGCAAAGCGACTGTAAAATACCAACCGATGCCGATGAGCTTTGAATTATCGCTGTAAGTACTGCTCCAACTAACATTGCAAGAAGTGGATTATTAGAAAATGCTGTTAACATGCCTGTAAATCCTTCATTGTCCTTTAATCCGGAAACAGCACCACTCATTGTCTCCATTCCAAACATAAGAATGGCAAAACCAAGCATGATATTTCCAATGTCCTTCTTCTTTGACTCACCCTTGCTTGACATTGTAAGAATAATACCAATTGCCGCAAGTACTGGAGAAAATGATGATGGCTTTAACAAATTAACCCATATCGCATCACCCTCTATTCCAGTTAATGATAACAGCCATGAAGTTATCGTGGTTCCGACATTGGCTCCCATTATGATTCCAACTACCTGCGAGAGCTGCATGATTCCCGAATTTACAAATCCAACTACCATTACAGTTGTCGCTGATGATGACTGAATTACCGCCGTAACCGCTGCACCAAGAAGTACCGCATAAATTCTTTTGGTGGTAAGCCTCTCTAAGATTGATTCAAGACGACCTCCAGCCATCTTTGATAAGCCATTACCCATAGCATTCATTCCATATAGAAATAAAGCCAGACCGCCTATCATGTTCAGAATATTAAAAATGTCCATACTTTTTTACCTCGTATTTATCTAACTTTTAGTTCAATGTAAGAATACTAAAGTTATGTAAAAGTATGGACAATCTTATGTAAAATCTATGTAAAATTTTTATTTTTTAATTTCTTATTAACACTCTCGCGGAACAAAATATATAATACAGCAACAATTGGAATAAAGAAAATCATTCCAAGAAGTCCAAATAATTTTCCACCGACAAGAACCGCAATAAGTGTCCAGAGAGGGGACAATCCTACGGAATTACCTACTACATTAGGATATATGAACTGATTCTCTATAAACTGTATCACCTGATATACTATAAAACACATAATTGCCTGTGACGGATTAGCAATCAGGGTTAATACTACACCAATTGCACATGACATAAAGGCTCCAATATATGGAATAAAGGCACTTACACATGTAAGCATTGCAATCAGTCCTGCATATGGAAGCTTGAACAGCCAGAAGCCAACAAACATCATTCCGCCAAGAACACAGGCTTCAATACACTGTCCTGATAAGAATTTTGCAAATACATCACAGGATAATTTTGATACGTATACTATCTTATCCGCTTTTTCCTTGCTGAGGTAAGCGTACACAATCTTCTTTCCATGTCTGATAAGTTCCTTTTTACTCAAAAGAACATAGAACATTATTACTACTGCGATTGCTATAGTTCCCATTATTGATATAGTAGAAGCTGCAGTTCCAACCACCACATTAATGAAGGTTCCGGCTCCACTTAGAACATTCTTAATTAAATTCTCAAAATCCAGATTCTTTACCCATTCTGTTATTGGCGCTGTATCCACGTTGTATTTCTGTAAAGTCTTTGCCCACTGTGGCCACTTCTCTTTAATCATTATTCCAATGCTCTTTACAGATTCAACAATCTGTGGAACGGCAACTTTACCTAAAATATAGATTACAAGCAGAATACTTATTACTGTAAGTAAAAGACTTATTGTACTTATAGTCTTGTCCTTAACATTAATTCTTATTTTCTTTGGCAATTTTGGCTTTATCTTTCTGCCAATTTTTCTAAGTAGCTTTTCAAAGCCGTTCATTGGCACAGACAGCACAAAAGCCATTATGAATCCAATAATTAATGGCAGAAATAAACCCATAACATCCTTTATAAATGTCATAACATAATTGATATTCATAACTGCCGCAAATAAAATTACCCCCGATGCAATAAGAATCAGGTTTTGCTTCATTTTCTTATCCATTTAATTACTCCCTCATATGAATACTATTTACAAAATAGTTTACCCAAAAATTGCTAAATATGGAAACACTTCTGAATAGCTTTATGTTCGCCAAGAACCAAAAGTGTCTTATCCGGCGTAAATACAGTCTCTGGAAGTACAGATAAATTCATTCTTCCGTCCTGCTTTGTAGCCATAATGTTAATTCCGTATTTTCTTCTTATGTCAAGCTGGCTTACTGTCTTGCCAATCCATGATTCCGGAATTTTAACCTCGAAAATATCATGCTCATCATCAAGCTTAATATAGTCTAAAATATGATCTGATGTATAACGGATTGCAGTCCATCTTGCAATCTGCTTCTCCGGATTAACTACCTCATCTGCACCATTTCTAAGAAGAAACTTAGCCTGTACATCCCTGTTGGCCCTGGCAACAACAAGCTTTCCTCCCAGTTCTTTAAGAAGACAGGTTGTCTCGAGAGAGCTCTGGAAATCATTTCCGATTGTCACTATACAAACATCGTAGTTATTGATTCCGAGTGACTGCAAAAATGCCTCGTTGGTGCTGTCCCCAATCATCGCATTATTTACGATTGAAAGCGCATCATTTACTCTCTCTTCATTGATATCTATCGCAAAAACTTCATGTCCCTGCGCTCTTACCTGCTTTGCTACATGCTTTCCAAAATTTCCTAAACCTACTATAAGTATTGATTTCATCTCTTTCTCCTTTATCCGACCATTATGTTTCCAACAGGATATTTTGATGCAAATGTATCCTGATGTGAAAAAGCTGCATAAATTAATGTAAGTCCTCCAACTCGTCCGAAGAACATCAGTACAATTAATATAATCTGTGAGATTATTCCAAGTCCGGGCGTAGCTCCAAGCGAAAGACCTACCGTTCCAATTGCTGACATTGTCTCAAACATCGTTGTAGCAAGTGGAAGGTCTTCAACTATTCCTATAACAATTGCTGAAACCATTGCAAGTGTTATGTACATAAATAAAATAGTTGCAGCATTTTTAACTACAGAATCCTCGATTCTCCTTCCAAAACAGTTTGCATTACTTCTTTTTCTGAATACTGCTATTGCATTTAAAAACAGAATCGCAATTGTTGTTGTTTTCATACCACCGGCTGTAGATCCTGGTGAACCACCGATAAGCATAAGAACCATTGTAATTGCACGGCCACTGTCTCTCATTGACATATAATCTGCTGTATTAAAGCCTGCAGTTCTAGGTGTTACGGCATGAAAAATTGATGTACAGATTCTCTGTTTCATAGATACTTCTGCAAAATCAACCGCAAAAAATATAATTGCCGGAATAACAATCAACGCCAGACTTGTAATGATAATTACTTTACTCTGCATTCTGTATTCTGAGAATTTAATTTTCTTGGTCTTGATATCTTCCCACGTCAGGAATCCAAGCCCTCCGGCAATAATAATGATACTAAATACTATTGTCGCGTAGAAATCATCCGCAAAAGCAGTAATTGATGTAAACTGCCCTGATTTTGTACCCATAAGGTCAAATCCCGCATTACAGAAGGCTGAGATTGAATGGAATACTGACATCCAGATTCCTTCTGCTCCATATCTCTTGCAAAATACCGGCATGAGTGATACAGCACCTAAAAACTCTATCAGGAAAGATGTCTTAAATATAAATTTTGTCAGTTTTACAACGCCTCCAACCTGGGGAGCTGAGATTGAATTCTGCATGGTCTGACGCTGCATTACAGATATTTTCTTACCAGCAAGCAGTGCAAGACTTGATGCTACAGTTATTACCCCAAGACCGCCTATCTGAATAAGGATAAGGATTATTGCCTGTCCAAAATATGACCAGTGCGATGCCGTATCCACAAGTACAAGACCTGTAACACATACTGCTGATGTTGCTGTAAACAATGATTTATTAAATGGTGTAAAGCTACCACTCTGCGATGATATTGGAAGCATAAGAAGCAGTGTCCCAAGTAAAATCACACCGGCAAAGCCTAATATTATAATCTGAAAAGAGGAAAGCCGCTCTTTTATTTTCTTAATTATGTTCACACTAAGTGCCCCCTTGTAAAATTAATTCATCTTTTCTATTATAGTTTATTCACGCCAAAGAAAAAAGTCTATATTCAAAACTATTCACATTTTTATTGACAGTTTACAATTTTATGTCTATAGTAAGAGTCAAGTTAATACATTTATAAAATAAGAACAGAGTAGAAGTCACGCGTCAAGTGCCAATGGACGGGAAGTTGCTGTTGGACGAAAAATTAGCGTCAGCGCTTAATTTGCGATGTGCCTTCGCATCCGCTGTCAGAAAATACAGACATTCATTTCCTGATTACGGAGTGGATGTTTTTTATTTTACAAGAGTAACTATTCAGAACCCTTTTAGAATAAGATAAACTGATACGTCATGCTTGCATGTTCGTAGCAGTTTATCTTATTCGTAAGGTGGCTCGAATAGAGTCACCGCCCCATATATTAGCTAAATTAGCTAC
>JAXJVZ010000303.1:0-8302 GCA_036308285.1 Agathobacter sp.
GTATTACCAACCATCGACAGTATTGCTCTTGGCATGATAAATCATCATTTAATGATATAAATTCATTATAAAATAGAAACAATTATAAATGTCTCTTATAAACAATATTAGGACAACAAATCCCAAAAATCAAGTATTTTTGACAGTACATTAACTCATATATATTTTTTCAAACTTTTCCGCTGGAAGAGGTTCATTACACAGATAACCCTGTCCATTTTTATACCCGCATTCTATAAGAAGTCGTCTTTGTTCTTCAGTCTCAACGCCCTCAAAAATTGACTCTTTTCCAGCAATATCGATAATTCTTCTTATTTCTGTAAGAAAACGAATCTGTCTTTCTGTCATATCCTTTTCTATAAAGCTCTTATCAATCTTTATCACATCCGCCGGCGTATCCATAAGCACTGACAAAGAAGAATAACCTGTTCCGAAATCATCTATGGCAACTCTGTATCCTTTGCTTCTTAAGGATTCGAGACATTCTGTAAGAGCAGCTTTATTCTTAACCATTACACCTTCCGTAACTTCAATTTCTATAAGTTGCGGAACAACCTCATACTTTATAGCCAGAGCATCCAGCCTTGCCATAAAATCTTTTCCATCAGAATCAAAATGTCTTCCTGAAAAGTTTACAGAAATTGTAATTTCTTTCCTGTTTTCTCTTTTCCACTTATTCATAAGCTTAAGTAATTCTTCATATATGTAGAAATCCAGCTCTGTTATATAACCTATCTTTTCGAGGGCATCAATAAATCCCGATGGAACCACAATTCTGCCATCACTTTTCTGCCATCTTGCAAGTGCCTCAGCACCATATACCTGTTTTGTTTCCAAATCGAACTTAGGCTGAAGGAATAATTTGAAATCCTCTTTTGTCAGGGATTCATAAAATTCTCCAATTATCTGCTGCTGGGCATTTCTCTCCCTTCGCATATATTCTTCAAAAACCACAATTTCCTTCTTTGTCTGGATTTTAGCATGCTTCCATGCAAGTATCGCACATTCTATAGCTATATCAATATCAACCCTGTATGTCGGCATGAAATATACTCCTGAAGCAATTTTCATACTACTGCTGGGATATTGATAACTCTGCATGTTAGCAAATCTCCGGTTAAAGCTCTTCAAATCATCCGCAAGGGACTCAACACTATCTCCTTTGACAAAAAATGCAAAAAAATCTGAATATAATCTGCAGCCAATCTCACAGAAATCCTGCTCCATAAATTCATTTGCAAACATCTTAAGAACATTGTCCCCGACTTTATATCCATAATTTTCATTTATATATCCAAAATTACTTATATCTATATACACAATAGCGTATCTCTTATCATCTATTCTGTAATCGCGGCCATTGACAATTTTCTTTTTAAAAGCATCCAGGGTATACAGACCTGTAAGCTGGTCTCTTTTCTGTATGCGTCTTATTTCAGCTTTACTCTCACCCATCCTGAATCGAAGAGAAACAAAAACGGCAATCATTCTTGTAAGCTCACCAAATACCTGAAGTTCACTCTTAGTCCATTTTCTATCAGGTTCTATCGACAAAAAACATACACTTCCGGTTCGCCCGCCTACATACTCAAACTTACCGGATACAGACACAGCATTTTCACACATCTCGTCGGTAATTCTGTTATCCCGCTTATCCCCTGACATCTTCAGATATTTTAATGGATTTTGCTCATCAATAATTATCTCTCCAGATTCGGCATTATCAATCTGAGGCGAGGTCTTATCGAATACCGTCTTCGTATAGAATGACACCAGGTCACTATAATAATTAGTCAGAACAACATGCTTTTTATCTTCATGTTCTTCGTAAATCGCAATATATCCAAGCTTATATCTATTTGCAGTCTGTTTTAACAGCATATTAAGAGAACCATCAATATTTCTTGCATGCGTCATAAGTCCATTAGCATAATTCAGAAATTCTTTATCATTTTTTGCAAGGCGTCCTCTCCACTCTGACACCTTTCTCTTTCTTTGCAAAGGCCCTTTATCATCTCCCTTCGCAAAGGCATAACCATCCTTACCTGATTGCTTCGCACGATACATGGCACGGTCAGCTTTGTCAAAAAGCATCTCATATGCAGCTCCATCCTGACCATAAATTGATATACCAATACTGGCAGATATTCTCCTTCTTACTTCCCCACCACTATATTCCCTAGAGAGTCTTGCGCACAATTCTTCTACTTTTCTTGTGGCACTCTCTACCGGAATATTTTTCATCAGCACGAAAAATTCATCTCCACCAATACGTCCTACTACATCACTCTCTCTGAACATCTGCTTAATTATATCAGCAGCATCAGAGATAACAGTATCTCCAAAGGTATGACCGAATGTATCATTTATAGATTTAAAATTATCTATATCAATAACAAGCATAACATGATTTTTATCGCTGTACTTCTCCAGAACCTCTCTTGCACGCTTTTCACACTCAACCTTATTCAAAAGCCCCGTAAGTGGGTCTTTTCTGACCTCTTCCTGCAGTAATTTATCCTCGTCTACATTATACATTCTTCCAAGAATCCTGATTACACAGTCACCATCGAGAATACTCTTATAATTAAGCCTGAACCACATATATTGAGGCAGACACCTAATTTCAGCAACATTGATTCTTATATCAATAGTTCCGCTAAGCTGACTTATGGTTGCTTTCTTCATTAAAAATAAAAATTTATCCCTGTCCTGTGGATGAACACATTTTGAAAAAATCTCCAGTGGATAATTTTCATCCTCCGCATTATCTATTCCACGTAATTTGGATAATTTATGAGAATAGAGAACCATATCATTTTCGACATCATACTCAAATGGAATTTCTAATGCGACCTCCTCCATAAGTATATATTTTTCACGCAAAATCCTATATTTTATCTCGTTACTCTTATGGGAATTCATATCCCACATAAACAGCATAATACTGCCATCAAAGCCCTCTTCACAAAACGAAGTCAGGCGGATACTTACCCAATACTCAGTACCATTACTATGCAATATTCTTATTTCTCTTGATAAATTAGACTTTCCCTGACTGACAAGTTCAACAAGACGTGCAACAATCGGAAAATCCTTATGACAAATAAGTTCCCTGTAATCACGAATCTGCAAAATATCTTCTCTGGACATACCAAAAAGATTACCTAATTCATCGTTACAATCCTCAACCGTCCATATTCCATCGTATTTTAGTACTGCCATTGCTACCGGCAAATTTGTATTACATAATTCTCTGTATCGCATATATTACCTCAAAATATACATATATAAAAATTATATCACTATAAAATATTCTTTTCCACATAAAACACTTGCAAATTACAAATTATACGATAAAATAAAAGTCGATTGCAATTTGTATGTTTTTATTTTAAATAAGAAAGGTATTTTTTATGATTAGTGCAAATAACATCACTCTTCGTCTTGGAAAAAAGGCGCTTTTTGAAGAGGTAAACATTAAATTTACAGAAGGTAACTGTTATGGTCTTATCGGAGCAAACGGTGCCGGAAAGTCAACATTCCTTAAGATTCTTTCCGGACAACTTGAGCCAACCAGCGGTGACATTGTTATCACTCCTGGCCAGAGACTTTCATTCTTACAGCAGGACCACTTTAAATATGACGAATTCACAGTACTTGATACTGTAATCATGGGTAACAAAAGACTCTATGATATCATGAAGGAAAAGGATGCCATCTATATGAAGGAAGATTTTTCTGATGAAGATGGTATCAGAGCCAGCGAGCTTGAGGCTGAATTTGCTGATATGGACGGCTGGAATGCAGAGTCAGATGCAGCTACATTACTTAACGGTTTAGGAATCCCTACCGAGGAGCATTACTCTGTAATGGGAGACCTTCCTGGTGCAGTTAAGGTTAAGGTTTTACTTGCTCAGGCACTTTTTGGTAACCCTGACATCCTTCTCCTCGACGAGCCTACTAACCACCTTGATCTGGATGCTATCCAGTGGCTTGAGGAATTTCTTATCAACTTCGAGAATACCGTTATCGTAGTATCACATGACCGTTATTTCTTAAATAAGGTATGTACTAACATCGCTGATATGGATTACGGCAAGATTCAGCTTTATGCTGGAAACTACGACTTCTGGTATGAGTCAAGCCAGTTACTTGTTCGCCAGATGAAGGAAGCTAATAAGAAAAAGGAAGAAAAAATTAAAGAGTTACAGGAGTTCATCTCCCGTTTCTCTGCAAACGCTTCAAAATCTAAACAGGCCACTTCACGTAAGCGTGCCCTTGAAAAAATCCAGCTTGATGACATTAAGCCTTCAAGCCGAAAATATCCATACATTGATTTCCGTCCAAACAGAGAAATCGGAAACGAAGTACTTACAGTTGAAGGAATTTCAAAAAATATCGACGGTGTAAAGGTTCTCGATAATGTTTCATTTATCGTAGGACATGATGATAAGATTGCTTTTGTTGGTGGAAATGAACTTGCAAAGACTACTCTTTTCAAGATTCTTGCAGGCGAGATGGAACCTGATGAAGGTTCATTTAAGTGGGGAGTTACAACAAGCCAGTCATACTTCCCTAAGGATAATACAACAATCTTCGATACAGATGACTTAATCGTAGACTGGCTTACACAGTTCTCTGAGATTAAGGATGCTACTTATGTTCGTGGTTTCCTTGGAAGAATGCTTTTTGCCGGTGAAGACGGTGTTAAGAAGATGCGCGTTCTCTCCGGAGGTGAGAAGGTTAGAGTTCTTCTTTCCAGAATGATGATTATGGGAAGTAATGTTCTTATGTTCGACGAGCCTACTGACCACCTTGACATGGAGTCAATCACAGCTCTTAACAATGGAATGATTAAGTTCCCTGGTGTTATACTCTTCGCTTGTCGTGACCACCAGGTAGTTCAGACAACAGCCAACCGTATCATCGAGTTCCTTCCAGATGGAACATTCATAGATAAGGTTTCTACTTACGATGAGTACCTCGAAAGTGATGTTATGGCCCGTAAGCGCCAGGTGTACAACACAAGTGTTGACGAAGAAAATGACGATTAGTCAATAACTCTTAATATCAAAAACGGATGCGCCTATAAAATATAGCTCACATCCGTTTTTCTATTCCCTTTTTATTACCTTTGTTATTGTAACAGATATTGTATCATTTTGACAACATTTTCTGTTCTTTTACTGTTAACTGCAACTGCAATATAATATTTACCCTTTTTATTGGCATATGTGTTTATAAATTCACTGTCCGTAATCTCTATGGCACAAACATAATTCTTATCAACTGTATCATCCGGGTATTTGCGTTCCACAAGCCTGTCTGACATTTCATTCATCATATCATCATCCAGAAGCTCTGATAAGTCAAGAAGCATTCCTCTGTCACTAATTATCTCAAGACCTTCCTCGTCAGTTATAAAATAATCCAGATCCTTAGCTGCCATTCTTACATCAATCGTCATGGTAGTCTGATATGAATCATTCTCATCATGATTCATAACTCCAAGCTGGGCAACTGCTGTAGCTCTCTTCTCAAAACCTTCTGCAGCAAGGAAATCCTCGCACAGATACTGCTCATAGCCTTCCTTGATTATTGATGTATTTAATATCTCACCGGATATTGCTATTGGACTAGGTGTTACAATAGATACAATAGTATAAATTATTGCTGCAATTACCAGTATTCCTATTATCACAAGCTTTAGATAGTAGTTGTTAAAGTACTCTATCTTCTGCTTTCGATTCATGTTATTCCATTTTTCTTTTGTCATTCCGTCTGCCATAATGTCACTCTTTTTCATTTACTTCATCAATCCAAGCTGATAAAATACTATTATTGCAATCGTAATTATGCTAATAGTATTTAAAAGTGAAATAATAAGTATTGCTGTAAGCATCCCGCCACTTGATTTCACACCATTCTCAGACACCGTTCTGTCAGTCGAGGTATCAGTATTGGGCTGTGAAGCTATTTCTTCTTCAATATCCAATTCATTATTGATATTCTTTTTATCTTTTACATCATTAAGTTCTTCTTTAAAGGAGTTTCGCGTATATTCCGCTGCACTATCACGTAAATTTGAAAGACATACTTCACACACAACTGAACTTGTGGTGTTTTTTCCACAAAGGATACAATTATTGTCCTTACATTCGCCCTTTCTCATTGAGTTAAGTTTTGATAAAAAACGTTTTCCAAATTTTGTTTTCCTCAAAACATCTATTTTCATTGCAACACTTAAAGCATCTTCAACCATACCTTCCTCTGCGAAATCAATTCCGTCAGTCAGATTTACTATTTCAAGTATCGCACTTTTTTCATCTATTTCCATTATTTTTCTCCGATTAAATACGTACTTAATAAATGTAGTGTTTTTATAATTCCTTTTCACACATATCAAGTACTGATGCAATTGTTGCGTCCATATCGTAATACTTGTACTCTCCTAGTCTTCCGCCAAATATTACTTTTGTCTCTTTGTCTGCAAGCTCCTTGTACTTTGCATAGAGAGCTCCGTTCTTTTCATCATTTACCGGATAATATGGCTCATCACCCGGCTTCCACTCAGAAGAGTATTCCTTAGAGATAACAGTCTTAGGAAGATCATTTCCATTATCATCCTTACCAAACTCAAACCATTTATGCTCTATAATTCTTGTCCATGGTGTCTCTCTGTCTGTATAATTTACAGCTGCATTTCCCTGGAAATTAGGAATATCAAGGAGTTCATTTTCAAATCTTACAGATCTGTATTCGAGATATCCCAGTGAATAATCAAAATATGCATCTATCGGACCAGTATATACTACTTTGTCAGCAACTGCATCCAGTTCTGCTTTATTCTCAAGATAGTCAGTATTAAGTCTTACCTCAATTCCTTCGAGAAGATTCTCTATCATCTTTGTGTATCCACCAATAGGAATTCCCTGATAAAGTGCATTAAAATAATTATTATCAAATGTAAGTCTTACCGGAAGTCTCTTGATAATAAATGCCGGAAGCTCCTTACAGTCTCTTCCCCACTGCTTCTCTGTATAGCCTTTTACAAGCTTCTCAAATATATCTCTTCCTACAAGAGATATTGCCTGCTCCTCAAGATTCTGAGGTTCTCCCTGAATCTCGGCTCTCTGTTCATTAATCTTAGCTTCTGCCTCTTCCGGAGTTACAACACCCCACATTTTATTGAAGGTGTACATATTAAAAGGCAGGGAATACAACTGGCCCTTATAATTTGCAACCGGACTGTTTGTAAATCTGTTAAACTCAGCAAACTGCCTTATATAATCCCAGACTTTTTTATTGTTAGTATGGAAAATATGTGCACCATACTTATGAACATGAATTCCTTCAATATCCTCAGTATAAACATTACCTGCAATATTAGGTCTCTTATCAACAACTAAAACAGATTTTCCTTTTTTCTTTGCCTCATGGGCAAAAATTGCTCCATATAAACCAGAGCCAACTACTAAATAATCGTACATTTCTATTCCTTTTCTATTAAATTTCTCCACATTCTTCAAGAACACGCCTGTTTATATAATCATGAAGATTGTATGCTTCTTCTCTTGTTTCAAACTTTACAGATGTATCATCACTCTTTTCCAAAAGTGTATCTGCAATAAAAACAGCTTCCTCAATACTAAATTCCAAAGTAACCCTTACATCATCCATAAATCCCTCTCCTGTATACCATTTTAAGATGCTCCACTTCTTAACAATACAACCTTGATCGTCTTAAGCAATATCTTAATATCAAGCCAGATAGACCATTCATTAATGTATTTAACATCCAGCTTTACCACATCTTCAAAATCAGTAATATTACTTCTGCCACTTACCTGCCACATTCCTGTTATTCCAGGCTTTGCCGCAAGTCTTGCCTTGTGCCACGCCTCATATTGTTCATACTCATTCTCTGTTGGTGGACGTGTTCCAACCAGGCTCATATCTCCCATTAAAACATTAAAAAACTGTGGGAACTCGTCAAGACTCAGATCTCTAATCCAGTTGCCAATTCCCTTCTTATGTTTTCCGTCAGGGAGCTCCTTACATCCGATAATTCTTGGATCCCAGTCCATTTTGAACATGAGACCATTCATCTTATTCTGTGACATAAGTTCTTTCTTACGCTCTTCTGCATCCATGTACATGCTTCGGAATTTGTATATCTTGAATTTCTTACCATTTCTTCCAATTCTTGTCTGTGCAAAGAAAATCGGTCCGGGGTCACTAATATAAATTGCAGGACCAATAATCACACATAACAAAAGTGTGAATATGCATCCAATAA
>JAXJVZ010000304.1:0-7781 GCA_036308285.1 Agathobacter sp.
TATAAGAAGTGTATGATAGTAAAGTCAACAAATATTTATCGAATTACGATAAATATTTGTTGACTTTTTGTCTTTGCAGGAATATACTAACATCAATACATGTATTATGAAGCGCTAACCAAAGCGTCAAGCAGGAGGCATTTATGAAACAGCATAAGATATCAAATTGGTTAAAAGGACTAGACATAATACTTGCAATTATGTTAGTTGCATTTTTTGTGGGTGCAACCATTGCGACCCCTATGGAAAAGAATGCATTTTATGAGGTGAAATCGCAAACAGTATTTATTGTATTTATCTGGTACACTGCAGCATGTTGCTTTATTGTGTTATTGGAGTTTTGGAAGGTATGTACCCAGATTGGTAATGATAATTCTTTTTCGATAGAGAATTCACATTCCTTTAGACATATGGCAGTATGTGGAATTGCAGCATCAGCTGGATTTGCGATAAGACTTATATGGTTAATTGCAACAGCCTGTATTACTCCGCTTAGTTTTCTTATCATTTTAACAGAGATAATATTTGGATTAATGTTTGCAGTTCTGGCTGAGGCCATGTCAAGACTGATATTAAATGCTTACGAAGTGAAACACGAAAATGACCTTACAATTTAGAAATGGAGAGAGACTATGGCAATAATTATCAATATTGATGTTATGCTCGCAAAAAGAAAAATGAGTGTGACAGAGTTATCTGAAAAATTAGGAATTACCATGGCGAATGTATCCATTTTGAAGAATGGCAAGGCCAAGGCAATTAAAATAGAGACATTAAATAAGCTGTGCGAGATTTTGGAATGTCAGCCAGCAGACTTGTTAGAGTACAGGGCTGATGAAGAGTGACTTGAAGAAATACAGGGCGGATTCTAATGACTTGAAGGAATGCAAAGTTGAAGCTAAGGCTTTGAAAGAATACAGGAATGATGATAAAAGCTTTGAAATGAGATAGGAGGGCATGTTATGGACGAGAGAGTTATGGATATTAATTTACATAATGAAAACCATGTTTACAATGAAAATAATACTTACAATGTAAATAAGACCTGCAATGAACAGGGCGATTACAATTTCCAGAAAATAATTGGGGCAACACTTATATATGCAATATTTTTTACCTTTTGCATATATAAGAATTTTGCTGGGATAACTGCACCATTTCTGGCGGCGGCAACGGTTGGATACGCGATATTTTGTTTGAAGGAATATAAGATTAATATCAAAAAAGACAGCATTTTTTATATGGCAGCAATCATTTTATTAGGAGTGTCTTCATGTATTACGGGAAGTGGGCCCATAATATTTTTTAATACTATAGGTATGGGTTTTTTGCTCCTTTGTATGATGCTTCACAATTTCTATAATGATGAAAAGTGGAATTTTGCAAAATACATGGGGGCTATTTTTATGTCCTTCTTTGGAGTATGCTGCGAGTTGCCAGCACCTTACAAGGATATAAAACGTTGCGATTCCGATGGAAGCAGGTCCAATAAAGCTATGTATGTTATCATAGGTCTGGCAGTTGCCTTTCCACTTTTGTGTGTAATAATTGCACTTTTATATTCAGCGGATGCTGTGTTTGCACAGGTGATAGAAAACTGTTTTTCTGAGATTAATTTTGGAACAATAATCGGATGTGTTTTTACATTTGCATTTGCATTTTTTGCTTCATATTGTGGAGTCAGATATCTTAACAGAAAGAAAATAAAAGAAGAAGTGCACGACCATAGGGAAATGGAGCCTATTATTGCGATGACGGTGTTGAGTCTCATATTAATGGTTTATCTTGTATTTTCGGTTATTCAGATTGTCTATCTTTTTATGGGTCAGATGCAGCTTCCAGATGGGTACACATATGCAAGATATGTGCATGAGGGATTTTTCCAGTTACTTCTTGTATGTATGCTTAATGTGATGATAGTTCTAGGTGTTATGGCTATTTTTAGAAAAAATACAGTAGTAAATATTTTGCTTGCGATGATTTCATTTTGTACATATATAATGCTTGCTTCGAGTGCGCTTAGAATGTGTATGTATATAAAAAATTACAGTCTGACTTTCCTTAGAGTGCTTGTATTGTGGAGTCTTGCAGTAATTGCAATATTACTTGGTGGAATTTTGATTCAGATTTTCAAAGAGGATTTTAGTCTTTTTAGATATGGACTAATTAGTGTGTGTATATGCTATATTCTTTTATCATATTCTCATGTGGATTACTTTATTGCCAGTTTTAACCTTAATTATGTGGCGGAAAATGAAGGAAGGGTAGACTATTATTATCTGTCAGAATTATCCTCGGATGCGGCTCCTGTTATAGCAGATTATGAAGGCGACTGGGTATATGAATATTCACGTGGCATGCAGGAATATGAAGATGATGGCGTAAGAAAATTTAATTTGTCTCACTATATTGCGGTGAAAACCTTCGAATAATTCAAGAACGCTCCAAGGTTCTTGCTGTGGAATGCGCGTCAGCTTTGCTGACATCTTCCTCTGAGCATTCCTGCAATTCGCCGGAGGCTTTTATCTCAGTTGGAGATTGAGAGTCCCCACTGAGACAAATATCATCTATACTCACCACTTATAGAATTGGGAGTCTTCTTCAACTAGAGATAAACCTATCCTCGTGTACCTGCAATATGGCAATCCCCTATATTGCTGGTACACGAGCCATTATTACATAGATTTCTTTAAAATCTTTTTGTTTTCGTACATTTTGGAATCTGCATTTTCCACAGCCTGCTGAATTGCACAGTTAGTCATAGTAGTACATACTGAAAAGCCATGTGCAATATTAATTTTAAATGGAAATTCATTTTCCATATTAGTCTGTTTTATAAGCGAAACAAAAACATTTGTTGCACTGTCATACAAAGCTTCAGCAGATGAGCTTTCTATCAGAACACAGAATTCATCTCCGCCGATACGGTAGCATTTTCCGTACAGGCCATAACTGTTTTGAATAATATTTGATGCTTTTATAATAAGTTCATCACCAAGTTCATGACCGAAATTGTCATTTACATATTTTAGATTGTTGATGTCTAAATATACAATGCCAAGCTGCATAATATCAGAGCTGATATATGAGTCCAGCTTCTCAAGGTAAGCGGTTCGATTTCCGACAGAGGTAAGTCCGTCTGAATAGGCAAGCTCTTTTACGACATTGTATTTAAGTCCCTTTGCAATAAGCTTATTAGTCTGAATCTGGCTGCTTGCTCCAAAGAGAATTATGAAGAAAAGTGAGCCGATACGGAGTGATCCGGCACGGTCCTCAAAATCTCCCTGGGTAAACTTCATAAACTCAAATATTTCAAAAAAGATCAGACATCCAATACCGCTCATCTGCAGTATGACAGGCAGGAGATTTTGTTTTTCCTTTTTGCACTTAATACAGGCATAGATAATCCAGCAAAGAAAAAGTGCGGAGCACACCAAAAGCGATATCTGTGAGCCTAACAGAAGATTATGCATGTCACTTAAACCTGTAAATTGTGCAAATATGCATACATAAATATAAATTAGATTAAGCAGGCATATGACAAACGTAATTGGTCTTTTTAATACCTCGTATGTATAGTCGAGATATAAAAACAGAGAAAGCATCGCGGTTATCATAATCATGTTGTTATATAACTGAAGGATACGCTGGTCGCTTACAAAAAACTGTATAACATTGGTCTCGAGCAGACACCAGATACCAATAAGTAAGGAGTAAATTCCCAGATATAACAGCCCGTGTCCCATGTAAATATTCTTGTTCTGGGAAATAAGATTAACAAGAATAAGCATAATTCCAATTAGAATCATCAGAATACTTATCAGAATATCAAAAAGCTTTTCGTTAACAAAGTGACGAATTATATTGGTTCCATCTCCTAAGAAAAAGCTGTCTACTGTCACTGCATTTGTATCATATACAATGTCTATTTTTAAGGTAAGTATGCTTCCAGACCATGATTTGTCGAGCATTACTTCGTTCCACAGATTACCTGGCGATTTATTATAAAAACGTGAATCAGGAACGCTTGTTTCATAAATCTTTTCTTCATCAATAAATAGACTCGTATAGACATCCTTGCTTCGATAAATAAGTGTAGTATCATGCTCTAATTCGGGAATCTGGTAGTACAGGTTCAATGTCCTGGCATCTTTATCACAGTATTTCCCCAAATTTCTAAAATCTAATTCCTCACAGCCGCCTGGCGTCAACTTCCATTGGTTGGTGATATTTTTATAACTTTTTCTTGTGTTATCATTATGGTCGCTTGTTCGTGTGACATTAATGCAGAGAATTAGTAATATCATTAATGCTAATGATATAAGATAAGTCACATGAAAAGGTCGTATTTTTCTTTTGTTAATTTTATTCATAGGTGGCCCTCTTTAAAAGTCATCTTTTTATGTATTCAGTTTAATATGATTTGGGTTATCATACAAGTAAAAATTAATTGTTGACAAGAAAAGTTGTCAATGTTATATTTTGTATGACAAGAAAAGTTGTCATAAAAAACGAAAAGAGGATAATTAGTATGGAAAGTAGTAATTTTAAGGAAAACAGAAAGCTTTTCTCGAAGATTGGATTGATATTCGTGATTGGAACGATATTAATTTATGCACTTCAGATTGGATTATCAAAGCTTTTTAATGCTGTGGTTGACGAGAGATATATGGATTTTGGATTTCTCGTGGCAATGCTTCCAATATATGTGGTTGCATTTCCTATAATGGCATTTTTGTTTAGTAAAGTTCCGGTAGAAAAGCCTATTGAGAAAAAGAAGATGTCTTTTAAGGAAATGTTCTGCTATTTTACAATTTCATATTCAGCCATGTATATTTTTAATTTATTCGGAAATCTCGTGGCAAATTTTATTAAAATATTCAAGAAGACGGCGGTAGAAAATAGTATTTTAGAAATTGCAACTTCAAATAATTTATGGATGAACTTTTTTATAATGGTTCTTTGTGCACCAATTGTTGAGGAATTTTTGTTTAGAAAATTCATTATTGACCGAACTGTAAAATTTGGAGAGAAGACAGCGATTCTTTTATCCGGTATTATGTTTGGATTTTTCCATGGCAACATCTATCAGTTTTGTTATGCTTTTGCACTTGGCCTTGTTTTTGCATACTTATATGTCAAGAGTGGTCAGATAAAATACAGCATTATTTTACATATGATAGTTAATTTCATGGGGGGAGTTCTTGGAGTTATTATGCTAAAGATAACAGGCTTGATGGACGTTTTATCAGAGGCAGGTCAGGACCCGGCAGAAGTTGGAAAGGCAATGATGAATAATGTATCAGGTTTATTAATCTTTTTGCTATATTTCTTAGTCATATTAGCTATTGTAATTACCGGAGTAGTATTGTTCCTCGTAAATATTAAAAGGATTAATTTTAAGCAGGCAGTTGTAGAAATACAAAAGGGTGAAAGATTTAAGACTATTATACTTAACCTTGGAATGGGATTATTTTTCATTTTGTGGACAGGAATTATTATCTATAATACAGTTGTGTAAATGTAACCAGGTAAGGAGACGGTATGCCATTACTAAATAAATTAAAGCAATACAGGACCCAGCTTGGTGTAAACCAGCAGGAGATGGGAAGACTTGTTGGCACTTCCAGACAGACAATATCCCAGATAGAACGAGGTGATTATTCACCATCTGTCACACTTGCACTTAAGATTGCAAAAATCTGCGGAGTATCAGTTGAGGACATATTTTGTTATGTGGAGGATGATGAAAATGGTGAAGAATAAAACGCTCTGCAACTTTATATTGCAGGGCGTTTTGTCCTCGCAATCTCGAAAGCCAGCTACTTTATAATAACTCATCTACAAACTGCATATAATCGACCATCGTATTACATTTCGGAGCATAATCTATTAAAAGCTTCTGGTTCTCCTGAGCTTCCTTTGTCTTAACACATTCTCTGATTGCTGTATCGAAAAGCTTTGTTCCCATTTTTTCAGCCTCTTTTGCAATCTCTTCTCTGGTATTGCGCTCGAGGTTAGAACGGCCTGAATATTTCACAAGTAAGAGCCCTGCAATGTTAAGTGCAGGATTCTGTCTGCGCTTAACTGCCATTATTGTGTCATACAACTGACTGATTCCCTGAACAGAATATGCATCAGCGGAAAGTGGAATGATAACTTCATCACCTGCAATAAGGCAGTTATATAAAATAACATTGAGAGATGGTGCTGTATCAATTACAACATATTCATATCCTTCAAGTTCTTCAAGAGCATCCTTTAATCTATAGAATCCTTCAACATCTCCGTCAAGCATTTTCTCGGCTTTTGATAAAAGTGGGTCAGATGCTACGATGTCACCATTTTCAAGATGCTGGATTGCCTCATTAATTGGAAGCTTATCTGAGTCGATTATAACATCATAAAGTGTTGCAACATCCTTAATCTGGGCATTATATGTACTTGTACTGTTGCCCTGTGGGTCAGCATCAATAAGTAAAGTTGAACCTTTTTTAGATAAAATACCAGCTAAATTAGTGGCAGTGGTTGTCTTTCCAATACCACCTTTTTGGTTTGCTACTACGAAAACTTTCATACTATTTCCTCCCGATTAGAAAGCAATGCTACCTTCTATATTTTTATTAACAACATAAAATATTTTTCCTTCTTCAGGCTTGATATAGAGGTCTACTGTATCAATGTCTGAATCATTTATTCCGCGGTTTGCAAGTTCTGCTCTTATATTTGCAAGGATAGCTTCTTCGGTTTTATCCTGTCCACGGTATTGAATTGTTATATTTTTTCTGGCGGTTGCAAATCCTCCAACCTTCATTTCGGCTCTCTCTACACTACATTTTCTTGCCATGATTTCTCCTCCTTGGTACAAACTAAAAGTTACTATATCATATGCTTACGCATATGATATGCCTTAGGCTGATACCTATGCGCATTCGCGCGTGATATAATGAGCTTTGCTCATTATATCATATTTTCCAATTTTGCAATATAGTTGCAATTGTACTATTGTTGTCAGTATATAATTGATTTATCTCAGTTGGAGATTGAGACTTTCCACTGAGATAAATTACAACTATACTCATCACTTATAGAAGTGGGCGTCTCCTCCAACTAGAGATAAAATGCTGAGGGGCAGACGGTAAAAAGTGAGAAGAGTAATTAAGTAGAAAAAATGAAAGAAGTAAAAATACCGTCTATGATAAAAATGCGGAGAGATAGACGGTAAAAAATAATAGAATAAGTGAAAAAATAAAATAGAAAAGATGGAAATACCGCCTAGAGAGAATTAAAATGTAAGCAGACGGTAAAAATATCTAAAAAGCAATAAGAAAATAATTTAAAGCTTAAAAAAATACCGCCTAGAAAGAATAAAGGTGATAAAAGGCAGTAAAAGAAATAAATATGGTTCAATAATTTGAGAATGAGGCCAGTAGATTACCGTCCAAAAGGAAGAAATATTTGCATAGGAGGTAAATTGAAAAAATGGATACGAATAGGTCGGATACGAATAGATTGGATACGAATAGATTGGATACGAATAGATTGGATACGAATAGATTAGATAAACAGATGAATTTCATCAGAGAAATAGATAAGGAAAAGAAAATAGGGCGTCAGACGTATTTAAGTGATGCTTCGAGAAAAGAAAACGATGCAGAACATGCCTGGCACATGGCGATTATGACATTTCTATTGTCAGAGTATGCAAATGAAGAGATAGATGTATTAAAGACAATTATGATGCTTTTGATTCATGATTTGGTAGAGATTGATGCAGGAGA
>JAXJVZ010000305.1:0-2004 GCA_036308285.1 Agathobacter sp.
ATACTGTTTTTTCATAGGGCTCATCCTCCATTGTCAAATTTATTCTCTGACAACAGTATTACCGCCCTATTTATTTTTATTCATTTTTGCTTCGATAATATTACTTAATTTTGCAAATTGTTCAAGTGTAAGTGCTTCTCCTCTGACATTTACAGCTACTCCAAGCTCTGTGATACTCTCCTGGATTTCTTCCTTGCTTAGACCAAAGCTTCCGAAATTATTAAGGCCGTTTGCAAGTGTTTTTCTTCTTTGGTTAAAGGAGGCACGAATTATCTGGAAAAGTCTTTTTTCATTTACTACATCTACCGGTGGTGCTTCGTGTCTTGTAAGTCTTATGACTGCACTTCCTACTTTTGGCTGTGGCATAAAGCAGCTTGGTGGTACATTTACTACGATTTCCGGTTTTGCATAATATTGTACTGCAAGTGATAGTGCTCCGTAATCCTTGCTTCCCGGTCCTTCCTGCATTCTGTCGGCTACTTCTTTTTGCACCATGATTGTTATGCTGTCGATTGGCACATGGCTTTCAAAAAGGCCCATTATTATTGGTGTTGTGATGTAGTATGGGAGATTTGCAACTACCTTAATTGGCTTGCCGTTATTATGCTCTGTTGCAAGCTTATTTATGTCTACCTTTAGAATATCCTGATTGAGAACTGTTACATTATCGTATTCTGAAAGTGTGTCCTTTAGGATTGGTATAAGGTTTGTATCAATCTCTACTGCAACTACTTCTCTTGCTGCTTCGCAAAGATACTGTGTCATTGTTCCGATTCCCGGTCCGATTTCTAAGACGAAATCATCTGGACTAATCTCGGCTGCTTCAATTATCTCCTCTAGAATGTTGGTGTCTATGAGGAAATTTTGTCCGAATTTTTTTTGAAAATTAAAATTATATTTCTGTAATACTTCTATTGTTTTCTTTGGATTTCCAAGTACTGCCACTTTATTTTCCTTTCTGTAAGCCCTGTTTAAAGCATCTATACTCACCACTTATAGATGAGAGAGTCCTCTCCAACTAAAGATTAATGTCGTTATTTTTTATCTTTGTAAAAAGAGTGTACGCATTGTGCTCTGTTACTTTTTCAACTTCCTCTTCACTAATACCTTTTATCTCAGCGATTTTCTTAATTACATACTGTATGTTTGAGGAATCGTTGCGTTTTCCGCGGTTTGGCTCTGGTGCCATGTAGGGACAGTCTGTCTCTAAAAGAATTCTGTCTAATGGGATTGCTTCTACTGTCTCGACAAGTTTTCTGGCATTTTTAAATGTTACGACTCCGCCTACACCTATATAATAACCCATTTTAATGAATTCCTGTGCAATTTCTTTTGAATATGAATAACAATGAACTACGCCTTTTAATTCATGGGCCCTGGCTTCCTTCATAACCTTCATTGTATCCTCGGCAGCATCTCTTGAATGGATTATGATTGGAAGGTTTGTCTCTCTTGCCAAATCCATCTGGCGCTTAAACCAGTAGCGCTGTTTTTCCTGAACTTCTGCTTCTTTGTCCCAGTAATAGTCCAGGCCGATTTCACCGATTGCGATTGTTTTCTCATATTTGATCTGTTCTTTAAGCCAGGCGAATGTCTCTTCGTTTAAGTCTGCTATGTCGCTTGGATGAACGCCGACTGCAGCATATATATAATCGTGGTTTTTTGCTAATTCTAATGTTTGTTTTGTTGAATTTATTGATGCACCTACGTTGATTATTGGGTTTACTCCACTATTATGAACTTTCTCCAGAAGTTCTTCCCGGTCTTCATCAAATTTTGCATCATCATAATGGGCATGTGTTTCAAATATCATTTTGTTCTCCATTTTTGTGTTTTTGGCTTCGTGGCTACACGGTTGTATATGGTCGGGGGAGGAATAGATACCTATGTGCAGACACGCTCTCGCTCGGGACACAACGTAGCGGTACTAAATTCGCACTGCGCTTTTGCTTGTGCTCATTAAGTACCGACGTTTTGTAACGGTCTGCACATAGGTATCTATTC
>JAXJVZ010000306.1:0-2618 GCA_036308285.1 Agathobacter sp.
GGATATTAAATAACTAGCGAAAAGAACACATATATGTAAAAATAAAAAATTAGGAGGCCAACATAATGGCAAGAAGAAAAATCGTAGCCGGAAACTGGAAGATGAACATGACTCCAAGCCAGGCTGTAAAGTTAGTAGAAGAGTTAAAGCCTTTAGTACAGTCAGATGATGTAGATGTTGTTTACTGTGTACCAGCTATCGACATCGTACCAGTTGTTGAGGCTGTTAAGGGAACAAACGTTGAAGTTGGTGCTGAGAATATGTACTTTGAAGAGAAGGGTGCATACACAGGTGAGATTTCAGCAGAGATGCTTGTAGACGCAGGTGTTAAGTATGTTGTAATCGGACATTCTGAGAGAAGAGATTACTTCAAAGAGGATGACGAGTTATTAAATAAGAAGGTTAAGAAGGCTATCGAAGCCGGTCTTACACCAATCCTTTGCTGTGGTGAGTCACTTGAGCAGAGAGAGATGGGTGTTACACTTGACTGGATCAGACTTCAGATTAAGTCTGACCTTGCAGGTGTTGCAGCAGCAGATGTTGCTAAGCTTGTAATCGCATACGAGCCAATCTGGGCTATCGGAACAGGAAAGACAGCTACTTCAGATCAGGCACAGGAAGTATGCGGAGCAATTCGTGAGTGCATCAGAGAAATCTATGATGATGCAACAGCAGATGCAGTTCGTATTCAGTACGGCGGATCTGTTAATGCTGGTAACGCAGCAGAGCTTTTCGCTAAGCCAGACATCGATGGTGGGTTAGTTGGAGGAGCATCTCTTAAGGCTGAGTTTGGATCAATCGTTAACTACTAATTTGAAGTTAATAATTAAAAAAGGGGTTTTCGCCAGTATAACTGGCGGAAACCGTTTTTATTTAAGAAGAAAGAGTAATTTGGCAGAACCAAACTAATGGAACACTCATTAAGGGCTCCCGACTAGGGAACACTTATTAAGGAAAACCATTAAGGGAATAATGACATAAGAAAATAATTTCTAAGGAAAAAATATCAAGGAAATAGTTACAAATGAAAAAAAAAATTGCAGGAATAATCCTTTTTATAATTTTTACAGCTGGTCTGATAAGTTCTGACTATAAAAATTCGCTCATTAAAATTGACGCGGCAGATAATACAATAACTGCATCACAAAAGACTTTAGGAGATTTTCTGGGACAATGTCCTAAGAGCTTTTTTGATAATCTGCCAGTAAATGAATCTTTTATTTTATGGTTTGAGAAAAAATACGGCTGGGATGTTTTAAGTGGAATTGCATTGTCGGTTTCAGAAGGAAATACGGATTCACAATTGTGGTATGAAAAGACTGGTTCTTCAATTCATGTTTTGTGGACTGAATATTGCAAGTCAATAGGTTTGTCGGAAGGAACGGAGAATTTGATTTATAAAGAAGATGATGATGGTTGTGTGATAATTGACTTTATAGGTGATATAAATTTTGATTCTGGATGGGGAACTATGCTGAAGGCTTCTCAAATGGATAATGGAATAAACGATTGCATTTCCCAAAGTGTACAGGAGGAATTAAAAAGTGCAGACATTTCAGTGTTAAATAACGAATTTACTTATAATAAGAATGGTCTTGCGCTAGATGGTAAGGAGTACACTTTTGCAGCATATGAAGAGAATGTGTCAAAACTTGAAATTTTTAGTGCAGATCTTGTAAATGTTGCAAATAATCATGTCTATGATTTTGGAGTAGAAGGCTTTAATGATACACTGATTACTTTGAAAAATAATGGATATGAATACGTTGGAGCAGGAAACAATCTGAAGGAAGCTTCTGCTATTAAATACTATATTGTAAATGGCAGAAAAATTGCTGTTGTCTCAGCCACACAGATTGAGAGGTATTCGGATTATACTAAGGCCGCTACAGCAACAGAACCCGGTGTACTCAAAATTGATAATAGCGGGTATGTAAATAGCGTGATTGCTAAGGCTGATAGAAACAGTGACTATGTGATAGTGATTGTTCATTGGGGAACAGAGGGTAATATAAAATATGACGATGAACAGCAGGGACTTGCCGAGCAGTTTGTAAATGCTGGTGCAGATGCAATAATTGGAGGGCATCCACATCGCCTTCAGGGAGTTAGCTATATAGATGATGCCCCGGTATTTTATAGTATAGGTAATTTCTGGTTTAGTAACAGTAAGCTGTATTCAACTATTGCCCAGTTAAAAATAGATAATAATGGTAAGCTTTCAGCAAGGATGATTCCTTGTATTATGGAGGATTATACTACCGATATAATTACTGACCAGGCAATGTATGATGATTTTTATCGTTATGTTGCAGATTTATCTTCCGGAGTTGGATTTGATCATGATGGCAATATGTACAACAAAGGGGCTGGCCAAGAGACAGATGCAAAAGGGGAAGCTTTTGTATACAGTTCAGAGCAGTCATATCGAAAGCATGCAGGAGGATTTGATCTTATTGGAAGAAAAATTGATATTGTGGGAAATATAAACTAAAAACTTGCAATCTCAAAAAAATAATGTAATATAAAAGGTAGTCTAATATAGATTTTAATATTCAAGAAAAGAGGAAATAAACATGAGTAAGAAACCAGTAGTTTTAATGGTACTTGATGGATAC
>JAXJVZ010000307.1:0-1594 GCA_036308285.1 Agathobacter sp.
AGATTAGCTGGAGTGAATTTAACAAGATGCCATATGATACCTTTATGTGGGAGGGGATTGATGGAACTAAGATTTTAACACATTTTTCGCCTACGGCAGATTATGTGCAGGGACCTGTGGAAGGCGGTCCGGGAACAGCGCATTTTACAACCTATAATTCGCTCCTTAATCCATCTCAGGTAAAAGGTAACTGGAAGCGTTATACACAAAAAGAGCTGCATAGTGATTCACTAATGGCATTTGGTTTTGGAGATGGAGGCGGTGGACCAACAAAGAGAATGCTTGAGAACTGCCGTCGAATGGAAAAGGGAATACCGGGATGTCCAACTACAAGACAGAGTCATTCACTGGAATTTTTCAAAAAGCTTGAGAAAGATGTAGAAGGAAACCGATTTTTACCTAAATGGGCAGGGGAGCTTTATCTTGAGTTCCACCGGGGAACATATACCTCAATGGCTCGCAATAAGCGATACAACAGAAAGTCAGAGTTTGCATACCAGAATCTTGAGCTTTACAGCAGTATGGCAAAAGCACTGTTAGGAATGCAGTATCCTAAAGCACAGTTACAAGATGCATGGGAAGTAATTCTTAGAAACCAGTTTCATGATATACTGCCTGGTTCATCAATAAAAGAAGTATATGATGAGTCAAAGAAGGAATATGATGCTATTTTAGAGAAGGCCTCAGAAATGACTAATGAAGTACTAAACTCACTTGTGGCAAGCATTGACGCAGATAAAGGGGATGTTGTTATTTTTAATCCGAACAGCTCAGAAATTCCTTCTCTTGTTTGCCTATTAGAAGATGAAGTGGCAAAGATTTTCCCGGATTTAATCAGTAATAATACTAATATGCCTTATGCATTAGAAGAGAATGTGACAGATTGGACATGTACATCGTATGAACCAACAAATACAGGTATAGATTGTGATAATGATAATTTTGAAAAATGTGCGAGACAATATCTTCTTCAAAAGACTGAGGACGGATATATTGCAATAGTTGATGGAATTCCGGCTAAGGGTTATAAGACCTTTAAGCTTGTACAGACTAAGGTCGCTTCGTCACTTAGTTTATCAGTCAAGGGCGCGGATACTCCATACTATCATGTTACATTAAATGATGCAGGACAATTTACAGGCATTTACGATAAGAAGAATCAAAGAGAGATTATTCCAGAGGGCAGGGTGGCAAACCAGATTATTACATATGAGGATAAGCCACACATGTTTGATGCGTGGGATATCAATAATTATTACACAGAGAAATCATGGGAGGTTAATGAGGTTTCGTCTATAGAAGTTATAGAAAATGGACCGGTAAGAGGCTGCATCAGAATAGAGAGACCATATCTTGACTCAAGGATAGTGCAGTATATCTATTTTTATAATGAGCTTGACAGAATCGATATAAGAAATGAAATCGACTGGAATGAAGAACAGATTCTTATGCGAGATTACTTTCCGGTAGATATTCATGCAAATGAAGCTAGCTTTGAAATCCAGTATGGAAATGTAAAGAGAGCTACACACAATAATACATCATGGGATTATGCAAAGTTTGAGGTCTGTGCCCATAAATGGCTGGATGTCAG
>JAXJVZ010000308.1:0-6761 GCA_036308285.1 Agathobacter sp.
ATTCATATAATGATTATCAAATGCAAATCCAATTTCTTTTACCTGTGCTGTATCATTAAGATTCTTAACAAAAAATCTCGTAGCACCTACCTGAAGTGGATTAACCAAAAATGCTCCTATAGCAAAAGAAAATGCAATGATTATTGCTGCTGCTATTAAAACTACCACAACTATAAGAATTACTACTATTGCAATCTGTCCAGCAGATTTCTCAATATTCCATTCTCCGAAGATATCATCTCCATCTCCATTATTGTATTCATAACTGAATGAACCGCCATCATTATCAAACTCTGTAACTGCCTGGCCACTAAAATCATCGCCTCTTCCAGAAGCTCCTCCTGATGAAATTCCTCCTGCGATTAGAATCATTAAAAGAGAAATGAATACTGTCTTCCAATAATTTCTTTTAAAGGCCATTTTGCCTTTTTGCTTAACCTGTGATATATTCCACATAATAAGTCCTCCTTAAATAATATATTTTATGCATGTAGTTAAATTATGTCATTCCCTGTTGTCTTTCTATGCTCATATATTACCTTCTAAAACTTACAGAACAAATAGCTTTACCTTAACAAAACCTTAATTGTAATACAAAGTGTATTTAATAAAAGAAACCCTTGAACTATTTATCCCGATTGTAAATAAATAGTTCAAGGGTTGTATATATTGCACAAAAAATACCATTCATTTTTAGTAAGCATTATGCGAATTATTCTGCTATAATACCATTTGTCAGTAGATATTAAGTCTTTTAGGAGACATGGGGATATACCAGCTCAGGGGGAGCTGGTTTTTTATTGTCCTTTTTTTATTCTCTTTGCTATATACATCTCCTTATCAGCATTTGCAATCATCTTTCTAATATCGATTTCCTCACTTCCGTGGTCCATTTCATATCCTATACTTGCCGATAATTTATGTTTTGCATCTGTGTCATTGTATTCTGCTATTTTATCATTGATTTCCGTAATGAAGTTTAATATATCATCTATGGTATCATATGAGGATAAGACTATATACTCATCTCCGCCATATCTTGCAACTATGTTATTTTTTGTCTCCATCAGAATATCTGCCATTGATTTGATATATCTGTCGCCCTCTTCATGACCGAATTTATCGTTAATACCCTTTAGTCCATCCAGGTCTATGAAATAGACTACTATTTTTTTACCAGCATTCTGAACATCGTTAATAAACCCATCTGTTTTCTTCCAGAAACCTGCTCTGTTGTATAATCCGGTCAATTCATCATAGAGCCAGTTATCGTTAATTCTTGAAAGCATGGTACTCATTATATCATGTTCACGTATAGCACCTAATCCGTTATTTATTCCTAAAACCAGGTGCTGTAGAATTCTTTTATCCAGCCCGGGAGTTTTGTTACTAAGAACACAGTATCCTATACATATATTTCCATAGTGAACCGGCATAATAATGTGATAATCACCGTCTTTATTAATGAGGCAACGCTTTGGAAGAATACTGCTGATCTTAAATTCCGGATAGGAATTCCACTTTCCGTTCTCATAAGCAAATGGTATAGTTCCATACTCTGTATATTGCGTAATATCTCTTGCTATATCCTTACCAGAGGCAAGCAGGTCTATTTCTTCAAAGTAATCCTCTCTTGTTCCGCATATACACAAATAAAAATAATCCAAATCCATCTGCTCTACCGTCATCTGCAGCTGCATGGAGAATTCAGAAAAAGTCTTCATGTTTGATAAGGATATAGTTAAGGCTTTAATTGCTTCAAGATTACTTGCTGTAATTATTCTGTCTTCTGCAAGCTCCATAATAACCTGCGATTTGTGTCTTTTTATATCAGCCGGACACCCGCAGGATTCTGAGATAATATTTTTTGAACATATTTCAACTGTTTTGCCTTTATTCTTTCCTTTGATTAAAGATATCAGCAATTCCACTGCTTTTTTACCAGCGACTACTTCTTCCCTGCTTACTGTTGTAAGCCTTGGATGAAGACAACGTGCATATTCGCTGTCATCATATCCGGTTACTATGACGTCATCCGGAATCTTATAGCCATTTTCTATAAGTTCAAGCATCGCTCCAATTGCCATTTCATCATTTGCAGCTACTATTGCTCCTGGAATTTGTTTTCCTTCTTCAAGCATTTTAGCGATAATTGCCTGACCACTGTGGAATTTGAAATTTCCATACGATATCTTTTCCTCTGTGCATGGAATTCCCTGCTCATTTGCTGCCTGGCAAAAAGCATCTTTTCTGATATTTGCTTCATAATTATTTTGTGGTCCGGATATATAATGAAAAGAATCTACATTATGCACAGCAGCTAAATGCTCTACTATATTTTTTATTCCTAATACATTCTCAAATTTTATTACCGCCGAATTAGGACAATTCAGCGGTATATTAATCGATACTATTGGAATATTACTTTCCTCCAGCTTCTTTACTATTGTGGCTTGTGTATAAGGCTCGTGTATGCTGTCGATATCAACTATCACACCATCATATTCTGACAACTCAGGCAAATTATATATATTAAATTCACCCTCTGAATAATCATTATTTTCACCTACATGCCAGCCTTCACTTGTAAATAAGAATGTATTAATATGCTCTTTTAGGGTATTATGTACAATACCCTCGATTATTTTTCGTCGACTAATAAAACCGACTTCTCCGATAATTAATGCTATATTCATATTACTCTTTTCAATTCAAACTAGTTTTTAAAATGCTCTGCCTCTTCGCTAAGAAGATCTGCAACCTCTTTGTTCTTAATAATTCTATCCGAAATAACGGCAATATCACTCGAGAGCTTTCCTGTATTAGATGCTGCAAGGTTAATTCCATACGAGCTTTCCTTTACAGAATTTGAAATACTGTCAATATAATTCTGAATACTCTCTGTTCTATTCTTTAAGTCTACAGACATCTCATGGAAATTCTCAACAATCTCATAAATATGCTTTGCATCATCATTATACTGTACACCTGCATCTACGAAATTATCGTAATCCGGAAGAATGTTTTCCTTAATATAATCTACAAGTTCGCTAGCGTTATCAATAAGTTCGTATACTGTCTTTACAATTACATTGTTGATAGACTGAATATTCTCTGCCGCAACTCGGCTGGCATCTGATAACTGGCTAATCTCCGTAGCAACGACTGCAAATCCTTTTCCTGCCTGTCCTGCTCTTGCTGCCTCGATTGAAGCATTAAGTGCAAGAAGGTTTGTCTCGTCTGCAATATTTACGATGTCATTTGTAAGCTCCTTAACCTTCTCTACCTGACGGCTTTCTTCAATACTCTTCTGAAGCTTACTGATAATCTGGTTAGTTACGTTGCTTGTATTATTCTTGTTCTGTAATGCACTGTCCTTAAGTGTTGTAGCAGAATTCTCCATTCTGCCGGAATATTCTAAGAGACCATCTGATCTTACCGAAATCTCCTGTACGTGATTTCCGATTTCGTTCATGTTCTCGAGAATTCCAAATACTGTCTCTGTTACTGTCTCCATTGATGCAGAAATTTCTTCCATCGCAGCTGAAATGTCGTTTGAATTATCATTGGCAAAGGCTACCTTTTCTCCGACATCCTCTACAATCTTGTTCATCTGAACTGAACTGTCATTAATCTGCTCCATAACATTCTGTAAGGTGATGATGAACTGATTGATACTCTTACCCATAGTACCAATTTCATCTGTTCCCTTAATTCCAAGTCTTACAGAAAGATCCCCCTGCTTATTCTCGATATCCTTAACCATCTTTCCAAGGGTCTTACTAATGTAAACTATTGGTCCAACAAGACACTTAACACAGATATAAATTGCAAAGATGATACTAATAATCGAAATTACAGTAAGTATTACAGATGTAAAAATTGACATTTTGTAAGCAGATTCCTGTGTTGCAAGTGCCGCCTCCATGTCTTCATTTTTCATCTCAATAAGACTGTCAATTTTAAAAGCCAGATAATTCTCAAGAGGTTTCTGATAAACAGCCTTTGTTACCGTTGCTGTGTCAGTATCGCCCTCATTACTTGAAGCTATTACTGACTTCATGCTCTCTTTATATTTCTCAAAGTTCTTTTTCATAGCTTCATAGTATATTTTTTCATTCTCAGTCATTGGAAGCTGTTCAAAAGAATCAAAATAACCCTGCATACTCTCAAGGTCAGTATCAATTATAATCTTACAATCATTTTTAGAAATAGTATTTTCTGCGTTTACATGATTATTTACATGATTTTCAAGTGCTGATAAACATGATGACATCTGCATCAAATATTCAATACTTTTAGAACAGTTATCTGAAATATCATAACCAGCATTCAGAAGACGCTTTGAATTTATAATTCCAAAACCACTTGATAGCAATACTAAAATTGCCAGAATAATAATTGGAATTAAAACTTTCATTTTTATACTAATATTATTCATAAAACTCATAGACTTCACCTCTTATCTCTTTAAATTAGGATATTTTTCAGCAACTTGTGCGTAAAAATCATCAAGAGCTTCTTCATAAGTCAGTTCACCATCAAAGTACTTATGCATTGAAGTCTGAATATCCTCGTTCATATCCTTATCGTAGTCAGATGCATTACTCATATCTATTTTTGTAGCTGCTTCTGCAAATAATGCAACGTGGTTCTGTCCGCCAAGGAAATCTGACTTGTAATCACTCTTTGCGATTTCTTCCATGGCTTCCTGATTATTTGTAAAGTCCTGAGTATCAAGTGTAATCTGCTTCATTGTCTCCGGGTCACATGTAAGTCTGAGCATTAAATCTTTGATAAATGAAATATTGTCTGAACCCTTTGCTCCACAAATCCATGTTCCACCCCAATAATAAGCCTTTGGTCCTTCACATACTGCGTAATCTCCAAAATTACCATTACCAAAGGTCTTTTCTGCATCACTGTCAGCAAGTGCATTTCCTAAAAGTGTAAAGTTAATTCCCCATGTTGAATAGAAGAATCCGAATACTTTTCCTTCCGGTCCCTGGTCTTTACTCCACTGAGGTGACCATAATCCTGTTCTGTTATTATAGCCTTTATCTGTAAATTCCTTTGTCTGCTCAATCCATGCAACAATACTTGGGTCAATATTAACAGTTCCATTTACAACCCATGGTGCAGATACGTTATTTGAAAATGCTCTGTATGAGTCATCATATCCAGACAGCATATCGTATCCTGCCGCATCCATTTTTTCTGCAACTGCATTGAATTTATTCCAGTCAGCTACCATTTCCTGAACCTTTGCAGGATCATCTGTTCCAAGAACTTCTTTTGCGATTGAACGTCTGTATGCAAAAAGTCCCGGAGTTGCCTGCCATGAAACAGCCTTAAGTGCATTATCTACTGTTACAATATCCTTTGTATACTGATACTGTCCCTGCATATCCTCATCAGTAAGTCCAATATCATTTTTAACATCAAGAACATAATCAGATTTTGTATATTTACCGGCATAATCAGCTTCAATAAGGAAAATATCAACCTTATCATCATCAATCACTTCATTTTGTTCTTTTAAAGCATTGTCCAGGTTAATCTGATATGAATTGTTATCACTTGAATTAATAATAAAATGGACCTTAACGCCATGCTTCTCTGCCAAATCTGCCGCATATGCTTCATATAAACCCTGGAACTCACTATTCCAGCTGTAAATATTTACAACCTTACCTTCCTGGTTCTCACCTGCCTGGTCACCAGAACCTGCATCTGCTATACCGCATCCTGATAATGTTGTAAGAAGTGTCATCGCTGATAGCATAATACTGATAATTTTCTTTTTCATATTGCTGTTACCCCTTCCTTGCAGTCTACGCATTTTATTTATCAATGGTACTATCTTCCCAAAACACCATATATCATATTCATGCACTTTTTATCAAAATTCCGCATACGAAATTAAATAATATTGATATCGAAGTGCAGAATATTGATACAAAAAACTCAAAAATGATATTAGTACTTTCTTATCATGTTATACAATTATCATAATATATTTTTTAATATAATTAGTTTAATTTTAGGAGGAAACTGCATGGGATTTGTAATTGGCATAGCAGTATTAGAATTATTTGTAATAGCTATATTAACTGTTATAATTGTGTATTCAAATCGGACAGTAGACAGCCTTACAAAATACGCCAGAGATATTGCTCACAAAAATATTGATATTGATAAACTACATCTTGATAAAGTTCCCAAAAATATGAAATCTTTGGCTAAATCATTAAATATTATAAAGGATAACATCCACAGCTTTATTGAAGCTACAAAAGGCAATGTAATCACATTATCAGATGCCATTACCCAGTTGTCAGATGTTGCAAGACTAAATGAGGCTGGAACTGAAGAAACTGCAAATAGTATTCTTGTTGTATCTGAGAAAACCTGCGAACAGCTTGATCTGGTAAAGGATAACCTCGAGCTCATAGAGTCCAACAATGGTCAGCTCAGTAGAATCAACAGCTTTATTGGCATGATTCAGGATGCATTAAATAATTCTGTCCAGTGTTGTCAGCACGGAATAACAAGTCTTGATATCTATGAAAGAGATATGAATAAAATTGCAGAGAACCTTAGAAGCTGTACTGACATTCTTGTGGAATTCAATAACCAGATTACAGAAATAAATTCAATTAAGGAACTTGTTGTAAGCATAAGTGAACAGCTTCGTCTCCTTTCTTTCAATGCTTCTATTGAGGCTGCAAGAGTTGGAGAAATCGGTAAGGGCTTTGGTG
>JAXJVZ010000309.1:0-3212 GCA_036308285.1 Agathobacter sp.
TCAGTATTGCACTATTATAATTCTAGTGCTATAGTCACATTATAACATTACAAGTAATATAATAACAATCAAAAAGGGTGGGAAAATGAAAGAGAAGTCAATAAAATTTTACTTTAATAATGGAACAGTAATTGAATCTCCAAAGAAGGGAGAAAGTATAGAATGGCAGCAGGAACATTGGCCACAGGATCCAAATAGGGTAGCAGAAAGTATAATTAATATAGTAGAAAAAGAAAATCACAGAGAAATACTTTTAAGTTTTTCAACAGAATGGATGCCATTTCATCAGCGGGTAACATTAAGAGAAATTGATCCGGTAGAGCTTACAATCGATTTAGAAGAGACTCCAAAGAGAATACTTTCTTTTTATTATTTTAATGACTGGTGGACAAGACCAGGCTTTATCTCTGATATGACGCAGATAAGAGAAAATACCTGCATCTTATTATATGAAGGAAATGCTGGATATACATGTCTGCTTGCAATGCCTGGAACAATTTTTTCAACAAGATTTGCATCAGCAGAAAATTTGAATGAGGTAAAGCTCATTTTAACAGCTGATGCAGCAGGCTATGCGAAGCTATCAGAGATTGCAATGATAGAAGTCACAGATGCTGATCCATATCGATGTGTATATAAGTGTATGGAGGAAGCATGTAAAGTACAAAACATTCCAACGATAACAGACAGGGAGTATCCAAAGGTATTCGAAAAAATAGGATGGTGCAGCTGGGATGCATTTTATCAGGAAGTATCAGAGGAAGGTCTTTTGGCAAAAGCAAAGGAAATAAAGGAAAAGTCAATTCCATTTGGATGGCTGCTTATAGATGATGGATGGCTTGATTCAAAGCAGCAGCGTTTAAGAGGCTTTGATGCGGACAAAACAAAATTTCCACATGGTCTAAAGCAATGTGTGGAGAAGATGAAAGAAATCAGCAATGTAAATGACGTCGGTATCTGGCATGCATTTAGTGGATATTGGGGTGGAGTAGATGAAGACTCTACATTATATAAAGAAAATAATTTTTTGATAACAACTCAGGAGAGGGTATTGCCAAAACCAGAAGCTAATGCAGCATACGATTTTTATGGAGGCTGGCATCAATACTTAAAAGAACAGGATATTAGTTTTATTAAAGTAGATTCGCAGAGTTCATTAAGGAATCAATACCGTGCAAACGCTCCAATTGGAAAAAGTGCAAAAGAGCTACATGAAGCACTTGATAAATCAGCAATGGTGAACATGAATGGAAATCTCATAAACTGCATGGGAATGGCAATGGAGAATGTTTTATCCCGTCCACAGTCAGCAATTTCAAGAAACAGTGATGATTTCGTTCCGCTTCGAGAGAATGGATTTGAGGAGCATATGCTTCAGAATGTATATAACAGCTTATATCACAACGCAGTATATTATGGTGATTGGGATATGTTCTGGAGTAACCATGAGGATGCCGAAAAACATGCATTACTTAGAGCTCTGAGCGGCGGACCTATATATGTAAGTGATAAGGTTGGTGAAACTGATGCAGAGGTATTAAAAGCATTATGCTATAAAGATGGAACTATTTTAAGAGCTGATCAGGCTGCTGTTCCAACAAAGGACTGTATATTCGCAGACCCACTGGAGAATGGCTATTTAAAAATAAAGAATACATGCAATAATGTTAATTATCTGGCAATATACGCATTTGGTGAAGCGGATGCCCAGGTAGACTTTGCCGTAGCAGACAGTTTTATGTCTGATAAAGAAGATAAAAATGATGAAAAAGCAAGGTATGCAGTATATTGCCCAAAAACACAGGAGATGTTTGTAACAGATGCAAAAACAAGACATACTGTTAAATTAGACAAAAAGGGGTATATGTGGTATCAGATTGCAGAAATAAAAAATGGTTTTGCATTGTTTGGAACAAAAGAAAAGTATTTGTCGTCTCATAATGTTAAAAATTGCATATTAAACGATGATAGGATTGATATTGAACTCAAAGAAGAAGGTACTATAGTACTGTACTTTGAGGGCGAAAAGAGACCGGTTTATGTCAATGGGGAGTACAGATTTGATGTTGGTGAGAAAAAAGACAAATAAGTCAAAACGCAAATTTTCGAAAACTTTAGTAGTATATGAAGAAAATGTGAACAAAAAGTAAATATTGTTTTTGTAAGATTGCAACAAAACGTCATTTTCCTCATAAAAAATGATATGATAACGATTGACATATGGTTAATTTAACGATAACATAGTCTCATCAATAAAAAATGTACATAGGGAGGTACAATATGAAAAAGAAACTTATTTCTAGTATTCTTGTAGCTGCTATGGTTGCAGGAACAGTTGTTGGATGTGGTGGATCATCTGACTCAACACAGAAGGGTGGAAGCTCAAAGGGATCTGATGATTACGATTTCTACATCTTCAACACAAAGGGTGAGAACGCAGACGCTATGCAGGCTTGTGTAGATGCATACGAAGAGGAGACAGGACTTACAGTTAAGTTATTCTCTTTAGGATCTGGTACAGATTCATCAGAAATCTTAAGAACAGAGCTTGCATCTAAGAATGCACCAACAATCTTCTGCTGTATGAACCCAGTAGCATTAGTTGAGTTCACAGAGGGTGGATATGCAATGGATCTTGCAGATGCTAAGAATGCTAACTTCCAGAAGTTAGTAGCTGACATTCCAGAGAACCTTAAGCTTTCAGATGCTAACGGATCTTACGGAATCCCATTCAACATTGAGGGATATGGATATATCGTAGATAAGGAAATGCTTGCAGCAATCTACGGTGCTGATAATGTTGATGCTTGGATTGAAGCATACAAGACAGCTACATATGATGAGTTCGAAGCTATGGTAGAGGCTACAACAGCTTATATCAAGGACGGCACAACATCTAGCGTAACACTTAGTGGACAGAGCTTTGAGATGGTTGCTAAGGACGGATTAGCAAATGGTCTTGAGGGCGTATTCTCAATGGCTGGATCTCAGAAATGGACATACGGAGATCACTTAATCAACGTATTTATCGATGCAGCATTCAAGGATGCAGCAGCAGTTTCAGAAGCTACAGCTGATCAGCTTGATGCAGCTGAGAAGATTTTCGAGGCATATGCACAGGTTATCGATCTTAAGTCTTCTAACGCAGTAGTTCCAAGAGGAGCAGATGCAATCGGAGATACAACAGGTGGATACGATGCTTCAGTTCAGAA
>JAXJVZ010000310.1:0-1611 GCA_036308285.1 Agathobacter sp.
CAGTCAAGAGTCCAGAACGATATTGATATTTTTTTAGAAAAGAAAGATTATCAGAACTTTATAGAGATAATGAAAGCTAATGACTTTTATGAGATTAAGATGGAATATACAACATTGAACCATACTGTATGGAAAGATGCGAAAAACAGGATTGTTGATTTGCATTGTTTTGAATATACGGGCGAAGGTGAAATTCTTTATGAGGGGGATAACTTTCCGGTAGAAACTTTTTCTGGTAAAGGAAAAATTGAGGAGATAGAGGTTTCTTGTATTGAACCATATAGTCAAGTAATGTTCCATTTGGGATATGAATTTGATGAAAATGATGTACATGATGTGAAGCTATTGTGTGAGACATTTCATATCGAAATTCCAAATGAGTATAGATAACTGTAAATTCAAATTTGTAGAGGTTATATTGTGATAAGAGCAGTCAAGGAAAATGATTTATCTGCTGTTATGCAGATATGGCTTGATATAAACATTAAAGCACATAGTTTCATATCAAAGCACTATTGGATGGATAATTATGATATGGTAAAAAAGATTCTTCCACAAGCAGAAATATATGTGTATGAAAACAATGGCACAAAAGAAATAGAAGGCTTTATTGGATTGACAGATAATTATATTGCGGGATTATTCGTAAAAGAAGATATGCAGTCGAAAGGCATTGGGAAACAACTATTGAATTATGCAAAAGGCATTAAATCCAATATGTATTTGAGCGTTTATAATAAGAATATCCGTGCAATTCAATTTTATCAGAGAGAACAATTTGTAGTTCAATCAGAAAACACGGATGATAATACCAACGAAAAAGAGTTGGTTATGGCTTGGAGCCGATAGACAAATTCCAATATGTCGAACAGATTGAAAATTTGAATTTTGAGAGGAGTGATTGAGATGAAAAGCTATACGTTTATTATTTGCAAGGAACATTTCAAAATATTAAGGAGAAAAATAGAATGAATAGAATAATAAAATGTGCAACACCTCAATACTTGAATGAGTCTCTAGATTTGGTAGAAAGAGTATTTACTGATTCTGAAGGAGAAGAATCTGGAAAAATAGTACGTTCACTTGTTGAAGAAATAAGAAGTAAAAAATTCTATGTACCAGAATTGGAACTAATTATGGTTGATGAAGATGATTGTGTAATTGGATATGCTATGTTTTCAAGATTTCATTTAGAGGGGAAATATGAAAATCAATTATTGTTACTTTCACCAGTTGCTGTAGAAACAAAATTGCAAAGACAACATATTTCAAAAGAACTTATAGAAGAAGGGTTTTTAAGAGCAACGGAAATGGGGTATGAAGTGGTAATTGTCGAAGGAAATCCTCAGAATTATAATGCAAGGGGATTTAAAACTTCTTGCAATTATGGAATAGTTGCTAGTTCTCAAATTGGAATACCATCCGTAGATTGTTTGATGGTTAAAGAACTTGTGAATGGTTCCTTAAAAAATTTTAAAGGTGTTGTAGATTATTCAGATTACCAGTATTTAACTTAGTTATATATTTTAGTTGGATAACACACCTGAAACTTTCAGTTCTACGGAGAGTTTTAAGGTTCTTAAATGATAAAAAATACGGTCTCGTTTATAC
>JAXJVZ010000311.1:0-2758 GCA_036308285.1 Agathobacter sp.
AGCTTTGCAATTTCCCTGACCACAATAAGCCGGTTCTTCTTATTATAGGTGGAAGCCTTGGCTCTAAAATTGTTAATGAGGCAGTTAGAAAGGTTCTTCCTGAATTATTGGAAAAATTCTATATCATTCACCTTTGCGGTAAAGGTAATCTTGATAATAAGCTTACAGGAATTATTGGCTATGCACAGTTTGAATACGCAAGCTCTGAGCTTACTGATATGTTTGCTCTTGCTGATATTGCTATTTCAAGAGCTGGTGCCAATTCAATTTGTGAGCTTCTTGCTCTTCACAAGCCAAATATTCTTATTCCACTTTCTGCTGCGGCAAGCCGTGGAGATCAGGTTCTTAATGCTAAGTCCTTTAAGAAACAGGGATTTTCATTTGTTCTTGAGGAGGAAAATCTTACAGATAAATCTCTTCTTGATGCAGTAAACCATGTTTATGACCATCGTGATTCTTACATAAAGAAAATGTCTGAAAGTGGTCAGATGGATTCAATCGGAACAATTGTTGATCTTATCAACAAGGAAGCTAAAAATAAATAACCTTATATACAGTCAAAAAGCGATAAACTGTGGATAACTCCACAATTTATCGCTTTTTACGTTAATAAATATGTATATCTATATAATTTTAAGTCTATAATATTATTTCATCTCTCGATGTCTTTGCATCTCCAAAGAAGAACATAAAATCCTGAATCTCGGTAAGCTTCATCTTCCCTTTATAATATTGCTTTACTGCTTCATCATACAGAGGTTTCCTATTATATTCAACCTGCTTCATTTTAATATTGCCCTCTTCAATGGTCATATAATGAGCTCTTTTGTCTGGGTCGTCAGGACGTCTGTATGAAATACTTCCTGGATTTATCCACTCCATTCCTTCATCAAGAATATGAATGCACTGTCGGTGGGTGTGTCCGAAAATCATACGTTTCTTTGGTGCATCCCACATTTCTTCCGGAGTTGATTCCTTCCAGAAATCCATGAATTGTTTTCTATTTTCTATACAATCGTATTTTCCAAGTATATACTGATGCTGCATTAAATATGCATATCCATCTGCATAGAAGTACTGCTGCCTTGGCAGACTGTCAAGATAATTTATTTCCTCATCAGTCATTATTGCAAGATTATGATTTAACCATTTGTATGAACCATCCGGCATTATACTGTAATCTTCGGTATTTCTTATCTCGATGGCATATCTGTCATGATTCCCATATACGATTGTAGCCTTTGAATTATTTCTTAATGCTTCGATTACTTCATGCGGTGCAATTCCATAATCCACCATATCGCCGGCAAATACCAGCTTATCATAATTTTTTTCTGTCTCAAATATTTTATTTAATGCCCATATATTTGCATGAGCATCTGATAATACCAATATTTTCATCATGTACCTCTACTGTAATAAAGCCTGATACACATCTCGCTTGCTGATTCCCCTGTCCTTTGCAACAAGCTTCATGGCTGCTTTGTGGTCATGTCCCTGAGATTCATAGTATTCCATATGTTCCTCCAAAGTCATAGCTTCCCAGCTTTCCTGCTGCTCTTTTATTATTTCCTGTCGGTCTCTTCCACATATAATTAGTACATACTCTCCGCGCGGCTCATTTTCTTTGCAATATTCAAGTAATTGAGAAAATGTCGTTTGCATCTTACTTTCATGTCGTTTTGTCAGCTCACGACAAACAGTAATGTCTCTATCTCCTAAAACGACAAATAATTCGGTTACTGTTTTTACAAGATGATGTGGTGCTTCATATATTATTATTGTTCGAGTTTCGTTTTTTAGCTCTTCAATTACTGATGCTCTTTCTTTTTTATCTCTTGGTAAGAAGGCTTCAAAAGCAAATCTTCTTGTTGGTCTTCCCGACATTGTTAGTGCTGTTATGCATGCCGCTGCTCCCGGAAGTGATGTAACCGGAACTCCTTCCTCATAGCAGATTCTTACAATATCTTCCCCTGGATCAGAAATTCCCGGTGTCCCTGCATCTGTTATTAGTGCAATATTTTTACCTTCTTTTAACTTTGCGACAAGCTGGTATGCCTTCTCTATTTTGTTATATTCATGATAGCTTGTCATTGGGGTTTTTATTTCGAAATGATTTAATAGTTTGATTGAATTTCTTGTATCTTCTGCTGCAATTAAGTCTACTTCCTTCAGAGTCCTTAAAACTCTGAAGGTTATATCCTCAAGATTTCCGATTGGAGTTGCGCATAAATATAGTGTTCCTGACATTTTTCCTCCTATGCATTCTCCACATTTTCTTTTTTCCTGCCTGCTACAACATAAAATGCTATTCCTATTGCAACAATTACAATCGAGATAAGCTGTGATGTTGATAAAAATCCGATACTTCCTCTTGCATCATTACGCAAAAATTCTAAGAGGAATCGTCCAATTCCGTAAAGCATCATATAAGCCGCAGCCACACGTCCTCTTTTTGGTTTCTTTGATGCATAAAACATTAATATTCCTGCAAAAATGAAATCACCTGCTGCTGAAATTAACTGCGTTGGAATAAGGCTTATGCCATTTGGTGCAAATTTTGAATTTGTAAATGTAATTCCGTACCAGGCATCTGTTGGTCTTCCATAACAACAACCTGCACAGAAGCATCCGATTCTTCCAAAGCCCTGTGCCAGGGATACCTCAGGCATAACCATGTCGAAATAATCCAGGAAAACTACCTTTTTAATTCTGCAATAAATATAGCAGGCTAAAATTCCTCCAATTATTCCTCCAT
>JAXJVZ010000312.1:0-12484 GCA_036308285.1 Agathobacter sp.
ATCATAATCATTTTCACTGCTATTATTATAAAAAAATAACTGGTTTTCTCCTGATAAAAATTCCAAATAACAATCTGCAAGCTCAGCTTGCTTGTTTTCTTCTTGCTTATTTTTCTCTTCAGCAGTTTCTTTCTCCACCTGTGTTTCTTCTGTGTTTATTTTGCTGCTCTCAACTGTCTTTGTATCATTATTCTTTTTTTCTTCTGCTTTTTCACTTCTATCACAAGCAGTTACTAACAACAATGTTAGCATTAAAACAACTACTAATTTCTTTTTCATTTCGTTTACTCCTCTTTTACTTTAATTAGTGGCTTACAAGAGTTCCTCCAATGTCATAAACCCTTGTGCGGCTCCATCAAATCCGATTTTGTGCGCGGCGAATTTTTGTGCAAGGCGGAGACATTCTAAAGGTTCTTTTCCTCTTGAATACATGCTTATAAATGCACTAAATAATGCATCTCCTGCGCCGACTGTGTTAACAATTTTTTCAGGCTTTGCGCTTTCGCATTCGTAAATTTTATCATCAGCTCTCACATACATTTTAGCGCCCGCACTGCCACATCCCATCACAATTATTTCATTCTGGTATGTATCAGCAAGCTTTTTTATAAGCTCTTTTTCTTTTCCAATTACAGCTTCATTACTTAAAAACAGAATGTCAGAATATTTCATAAAATCTTCATTATATTCATCATGAATATCACTTAGCACATGCACATCACTACATATTTTTATTCCTGCTTCCTTTGCTTTTTTCAGCAATGGTCTGCTAAAGTTAATGTTACATACTACTGCTAAATCATACTGTTTTAGATTGATATCTTCATAATTATATTGCTGCTCCTGAATATCTTTGAGGTCGCAGTAAATACGCCGTTTTCCCTCATTATCATATAATACCGCTGAGGTTGGTGTTTGTTTTAATGTGGTTTGTATTTTGGCATCGACTCCTATTTTTTCCAATCGTTTTTCTACAAGCTCATATACTTCATCGTTGCCTGCCATACTTGTGATTGTCACTTCATCCTCTAATGATGTCATAGCCTTTGCCACATTATAACCTACCCCCGACACTGCCATGTTGACACCGAAAAAGGCATAGTCTATAGGTTGGTAATCAATTGGAAAAGATTCAATTCTGCAGGTTGTCTCTACATTTACTAAGCCTGATACTAATATTCTGCTCATATATTTCCCTCGTCTTTCAAGAATACTCCTTTATTCTTTGAATTATGTTGTTCTCTATTTTGCTATAAATAGTACTCCAAGAGTTCCCGGACCACAATGAGATGAAATAACTCCACCAGCTCTGGTTTCATGTATCTCTTCAAAAATTCCCAAGGACTCCAGATATTGTCTTACTTCATCAACCACATTCGCATCACACTGCGAATGTGTAATAAACACTCTGTCCGAAAGTGCATTTTTCATATCCTTTTCCAAATCTCTGACATAGTTTTTTATAACCTTACTTATTTTTCCACGATATTTTTTACTTGCATCCATTTTTCCATTTTCTACAACTATCATAGGATGAAGTGCAAGTGCCCCTCCAATAAGTGCCGATGCCGCGCTACACCGTCCTCCTCTATGGAGATACACTAATGTATCTACGACAAAGCTAGCCCTGACCTTTGGAATCAGTTCTTCCATTCTCTCAACAATATCCACTCTTGTTTTTCCATCTGCTGCCATTATGGCCGCCTCTATTGCCAAAAGACCAATTCCAGTGGAAAGATTTCTTGAATCAATTACTGTGACATTATCCTCTGCTTCCAACTCCTCAGCTGCCATCCGAATAACATTACCTGATGTCGACATCTCCCCTGATATTGAAAAACAGATTATCTCTTTTCCTTCATCAAGATATGGCTTTAAAACATTCATTGCAGTTTCGAAGGATGGGGCTGATGTCTTAGGTGTTGTCTTATTTTCATCTGCCCACTCATATAATGCTTCGATGTCCACCTGTGGACCATCCTCTAATTCCTCATCACCCTTTACAATATGCAAAGGTATGATATCAATATCATATTTTTTTAAAAGCTCCTGTGATAAATCACATGTGCTGTCAGATATAATTTTTACCATCACTATTTCCTCCATATATATCCAATAGGGACAGACCATTAAACTCCGTCCCCACTGGCCCAACTGGCCCATGCCAAGGCGCAATGCATGGCACGTTTCCATCCCGCCAGCAATTGTGCTCTTTTTTGTTCATCCATTTCTGAATTAAATGTATTCGAAAGATTCCAGTTTTTCTTTATATCTTCCTGGTCCTTCCAATATCCCACAGCCAATCCTGCAAGATATGCTGCTCCTAGTGCCGTTGTCTCCACACATTGTGGTCTTAATACGTCTACATTCAAAATGTCAGATTGAAACTGCATAAGAAAATCATTTTTTGCGGCTCCGCCATCTACCTTAAGTCCCACGATATTGACGCCGGATTCCTGCTCCATAATTTTTAAAATATCAGAAGTCTGGTAAGCCATGGATTCTAAAACCGCACGTACAAAATGCTCCTTCTGGCAGCCTCTTGTGAGTCCGACTATTGTTCCTCTGGCATTTGGATTCCAGTATGGTGCTCCTAATCCGGTAAAAGCTGGCACCAGGTATACGCCTGCCGTATCATCAACTGAGCTGGCATATTTTTCAGACTGCTCTGCATCTTTTATCAGCTCCATTTCATCCCTGAGCCATTGGATTCCAGCACCTGCGATAAAAATACTTCCCTCAAGGGCATACTGAATCTTATTCTCCATACTTGCAGCAATTGTGGTTAGTAATCCGTTTTTTGAGGTTACAGCCTTATCTCCTGTGTTCATTAATAGGAAACAGCCTGTTCCATATGTATTCTTGACTTCTCCGGCGGAGAAACAGCACTGTCCGAACAATGCTGCCTGCTGGTCGCCCGCGGCTCCTGAAATTGGGATATTTCCAGACAATACACTCCTATCGGTATATCCGTATATGCAGCTGGATGATTTTACTTCCGGCAGCATTTGTCTTGGAATATTAAAATATTCCAAAAGCTTTTCATCCCAGCATAAATTGTGAATGTCGAACATCATGGTTCTTGATGCATTCGTGTAATCTGTGACATGAACTTCACCTTTTGTCAGATTCCAGATTAGCCATGTATCAATTGTTCCAAATAGCAGATTACCTGCTTCTGCATCTTCTCTGGCGCCCTCAACATTATCAAGAATCCACGCTAGTTTTGATGCTGAAAAATATGCATCAGGAATAAGTCCTGTTGTCTTTTGTACATAATCAGCGAGTCCATCATCCACTAGCTGCTGGATTTTTTCTGCTGTTCTTCTGCACTGCCACACAATCGCATTATAAACCGGCTCACCAGTTTCACGATTCCATACTATGGTTGTCTCTCTCTGATTAGTGATTCCTAAAGCTACAATGTTCTCCCCACTGGCACCTATTTTACTTATCGCCTCTGTCGCTACCGAAAGCTGCGATGACCAGATTTCCATTGGGTCGTGCTCCACCCAGCCTGGTTTGGGATATATCTGCGAGAATTCCTTCTGCGCCATGCTACAGATATTTCCCTGTTTGTCAAATAAAATACAGCGGGAGCTGGTAGTTCCCTGGTCTAGCGCCATTACATATTTTTTATTCATTTATATTTCCCCTATATCATTTCTTCCAAAATTCTTAATCCATCTTCTACACTCTCGCCAAGAATTTCCTGCGTCTTCTTAAAATCATATTTTTCATGCAGCTTATCATGAACGTAGAAAAACTTCTCTTTTCCGTATTTTTGAATAAACAGTGCCTGTGCTTTACAGGCATTTGCTACATCGTTATCCGGTTGATAAAAGCCTTTGCTACATTCCGCCAATTCATCGCATTCATAACATCCGTCAATTTGCTTCTCCTGACAGCATTCAATATTCGGACATTTTCCTCTCTCATGAAGTGTTCCAAAAGAACAGCAGCTAAATACTGAACGGCAGCCTCCACACCATTCACCAAGGAAACAGTGGGTACATGAAAATCCGCAATAGGCTGTCATGTCAACATTCTCTCTTGCGGCTTTGACAATCTCAGCTTTGTACTTTGAACCCTTCTCATACTGTCGGTCTTTTTCAGGTCCATCCAGGTTAAGAGCTTTGCGGTATACGCGTGAGTCCTCACCTTCGATATCCTTAGCCATTTTGAAAAATTCATAACCATATTTTTCATATAATCCTGTATGTCCTGTGGAAATATATATGTATTCGCGCTCCATAACAGTAGCAATGCTCTCTGCATAATCAAAGAGCATGCCGGCATAACGGTGTCCTCTGTATTCTGGAAATGTGTACACAAATCCAATCCATGGAGACAAATCCGTTGGTTGTATATCATCAAGCGGCGCAAATGTGCAAAAAGAAATAAGCTTATCTCCGTCGACAAGCATTGGAACAAGTGCAGTCTCACCTACCATCTTTTTTAGTGTGTTTTCACTGAGAAGGTAATGTAAATACTGTCCTGCACCCCAGTCGCATTTTTTTATTTCATTTAACCAGTGTTCTTTTTTATCAGTTGTAAAAAATTCAATTACTTTCAATTTTCTATTTCTCCATCATATAGTTTGCCAGAATATTCTTCGTTTCAGCAACTTGACTTTTATCATCTTTTGCCGTAAGCCTGGCTATAATGTTTTCCTTCATCGTTAGTCACCTTATAATCTTTACATTTCTGTTCAAAAAGTTTTGGACATTTTTCTAAATCAATAACTGTTCTGATTTAGTCAAGCTCATACCTTACAACATCTTCATGAGGATTAACTTTTGCCAAACCAATCTCCGCTACCCTAGCAGTAAATGGTGCAAAATTCTCCTGCATTACCCCAAATGCTATACGCAGCTGTTCCTTTGACAAAGTTTTTCCAAGCGTCACATGGGGAAGCCATGACAGTGGCTGATAATATCTGCTAATTGTGGTCTCCGGAATATCTGAAAAAGAATCAAAAATCTGTCTTGAAAGATTTAGCAAATACTCATTTAGTACCGGTGTTACATAAAAAACATACGGAAGTAATTGTCCAACTGAGACAAACCTTATTTCACCGGATTTCAAGTTTCCATCCAATTTTTTAAATGGAGGAATCAATACCTCGATATTTCTCGCCTCAATTGAAGATATTGTCATATGTGGTGGAACATTATGTTCCTTCATAAATGGATTTCCGGTTTTTGCAGCAATATTGTCGATATAGCGTTGCAATATTTTATTGGCTTTTTCATCAAAATAAACTGAAATTAAATACATGTGACGCTCTATTTTTCTCCTGCATATACTTCTGTAAAATGTTCGAAATGCTTACTGATTTTATCTAGTACCTCTTCTTCTCTCTCTGGTTGTCTGTCATACATGTGAATCAACAGCGAAACAGGGGAAATAAATTCAAGCGCCAAAAGCTCCGGATTATCCTTTTTTAAGACTCCTTTTTCCATCAGCTCAGTAAAAATTCTGGTATACATTTGCTGTTGGTTTTCCAAATGATACTTAGTTGTAAGCTCTGCCATCCTTTCGCTGCGGAACTGCTCCATTGACAGAATTCGTCTTATTTTTCGAATGATATCATCCTTCATTGTGAATTTAATTCTTGCCATTGAATTCTCAATTAATTCATTTATGCTTTCTGGATAGTCCTCAGGATTCTTATTTAATCCAAAACCCTCTGCATAATGGGAAATAACCATGTCCATCATAGAATTAAAAATATCTTCCTTGCCCTTGTAATGTCTATAAAGAGAAGGACCTTTAATGCCCGCCTTCTCTGCTATCAAGTCAACACCTACTCCATCATATCCCTTTTCTGCAAAAAGATTAAGGGCAGAATATAATATTCTTTCTTTTGTTGGCATATTATCCATAATCAAACCTCCATTTGATAACGACCGTTTCTTTGATTTTACATAGCGTTTATTATTTATTCAAGATAAACATAGTATATTCATACAGATACTCATTTTCAAGAATATATATTAAGGGGTTTCAATGTTTTTTACAGCCGCCCAAAACAATTCACTGGCATTATCAAACTGGTTCTCCTCATCAATTTAGAGATAAATCATCGGTGTAAAACGAAGCCCATTCACAACTTGTTCCTTATCCCTTGCCTGGAAACCCAGGTGCTCATAGACCTTCACTGCATACGGCGATGAATTAACCGTGAATTCCTGCTTGTCGTAATCTCTTCGCATTGTCTCAAACAGTGCTCTTCCGATACCTTTCCGATGATAGTCTGCTTTCACGAAAAATCCCCCAATATGCTGCGGTTCTCTCATGCAAAGAGTTCCCACCAACTGATTACCATCAAAAGCACCATAAAATTTCAATGCGCGGGTTCTCTCTTCATCATCAAGGCTCTCCTTGAAAAAGTCGATGCCCTCTTTCGAATACTCTGGTGCTTCAAACTGAAGAAATACTTCCCATGTTAAGTCAAGTGCACTTTGTATTTCATTAGCATTCAGTCGGCGAACAGGATACGTTTCCGTCTGCCGGGTCAATGCATAAAGCGCCATATCAAGCACATGACCGTTTTTGACTGCATTATTCTTCATGATACCTTCAAACTGAAATCCTGCTTTTTTTACGCATTGAAATACATATCATAAACAATATAACCCTGTATACCAGTAAGTGATCCTTCATATGTCTCCTGACACATCATGCATCGTGGCTCTTCCATTGGCCATCCACTTGTTGGGAAAATGTTGTACTCTGATGAGGTTTTAAATCCAACTTTATTATAAAAATTAAAATTTCCTTCAACAGTTATTCCTTTATAACCCATTTCTTTTACCTTCTCAATTCCCATTTTAAGCATGGCGTGTCCTATTCCCTGATGGAAATAATCCGCATGAACTGATACAGGTGCTAGCATTACAATTTCAGAGGTCGAATTTTCATCATATCCCCCTTCTTTTGTAGGTGATAATGGAAAATGTGAAAACAAAAAGTGCCCTACTATCTTGTCATCTAATTCTGCAACAAAGGATAATTCTGGAATATAATATTTTGAGTCTCTGATTTCCTCCACTAATGCAATAATATCGGTTCCATCTGAATAATCTGTTCCTTCTTGAAACGAACGCAAAATCAGGGAAATTATACTCTTGTAATCTTTATGTTCTTCTGGACGAATTCTTATTTTTTTATTCATAATACTTATTTGCTCCTTTACGTTTATAAAGCTATGTTATCTAATTCCTTAAGGGACGAGTCAAGAGACTATTATATGGACAGTACGCTAACGACCGTTTTCTATATTTTAACTAACGAGGTTCATTGTTGTCAAGATAAAACACAGAGCCGATAGACTATGAAAAATCATTAGTCTATCGGCTCTGCGTTTATCGATGGTATAATGCATTATGCAATTTTTGAAACTACCCAATGTATGTTCCTAATATCTCTTTCATCTTATCCGGCAGTATAGGTTTTTCAAGATAATCTGTAAATCCCATACACATATACTCGTCACGGGCTGTTACAGAAGCATTTCCTGTCAAAGCAATAATAGCTGCATCCTTATAGTAATCGCTAATCTTGCGAGCCTGTTTAAGGGTCTCAACTCCATCCATATCCGGCATCATATGATCCAGGAATATAAGGTCATATTCCTTTTGTTTCATCATCTCTAATGCATCTTTTCCATTGTTCACCAATTCAACATTGGCCCCGAACGGTTTAAGTAATACATCTGCAACTTTTAAGTTAAGCGGAATATCATCTACAACCAGAATCAGCTTATCAGTCACCTCTAATTCTTTTGTCATATTGATATTTTGAGATACAGGTGATGAAGTAACATAATTTTGCGCAAGCACAAATGAAAAACGAGAACCTTTTCCATATTGGCTTTCCACGTTAAGTTTACTGTTCATTGCCTCCAAAAGACCAGTTACGATACCCATTCCAAGACCGGTTCCTTCTACACTGCGATTACGTTCAAGATTAACTCGTTCATAGGATTCAAACAGCTTACCCATATCCTCTGGTTTAATTCCACAACCGGTATCTTCCACTATATATTCAATAGCATTCATACCCTTTGAGTCTTTGACAGCATTTATCGTTAATGTTACCTTTCCCTGATCAGTATACTTTACAGCATTGGTTAACAGATTTGTTAATACCTGCGAAATACGGATTTCATCCCCAAAAAGTCTCTTAGGAACATCCTTGGCAATATTAACCTCATAAGCCAGAGACTTGTCCTGAACCATTAATCTAATCACATTTCCAACATTTCTTACAAGATCTTCCATTTCATATTCAACAGGAACAATTTCCATCTTTCCTGCTTGAATCTTTGATAAATCGAGAACATCATTAACCAGATACAATAACTTTTTACTGGCATTTTTAATATCTCCTGCATACTCACGTATGTTTGCATCTTTGCTGTTGCAGAGAATTACCTCACTCATGCCCATAATAGCATTAATAGGTGCCCTGAATTCATGTGACATATTGGCAAAGTACTGTGTTTTTTTCTGATCCAGGCGCTGCAATATCTCATTCTGTTCTTCTACCGCTTTTGTGATACCTTCCTGACGCAGCAACTGATTCATGTCCTCAGAAATATCATAAACAGTATACAAAAATCTTGGATTTTCACGGGAAAAATGCTTCATTCTTGCGAAATTAAGTCTGGACCATATATATTCTCCCTGAATATTCTTCATCTGCAGGTCAATATTAAAACGTGGTTTGGTCTCTAAGGTATTAATAATATTTTCCGGAGATGAAGCACGTAAAAACAAAATTTTGTCCTGCTCTTTAAACATGTTAGAAATCATTAATCTCCAGTCAGAATACTTAATGTCCATAAAATCCTGACGGTCTGACCTTACTTCTGTGGTGTTTGGATTGATACAAGAATCATCCGACAAATTAACAATCATAGAAAACAAATAAGCCTCTTGAATCGTGTCTGCTTTTTCCTTTTCTATCGTATTATGATTAAAGAAGTAGCTCTGCCCCATAATAAAAATAGCCATCTCATCATCATTAATGCGGGATTGCACCAACTCATATATGCATTCTTTATTATTCACTGCAAAACTAAGATTTGCTCGATATCGGTCACGTTGAAAAACAGACAAATCTTCAAACTGCCTGTAGCCAGCCTTATCTTCCATACCATTGTTCTTATTATCCAAAAACAAAGTATTATATAATTCCTCAATACTTCCACTATCGTCAATAATAGTTTTAAACACCTCATCCGACTCAAGGCATTCATATTGCTTTGTCTTGTTATTTACTATTATAAGGCATTTCTTTTCCTTTATCAGATTTTGTATCAGACAATCCGATACTTCTTTTATCTTTTCTTCTCTTTCCAAAAAAATCCCTCCAAATGATAAAAAAATAGATAATCCGATTCGAATGAGAATAAATCCGCACGCCCCGTATCATCTATTTTTTGCATAGCTTGTAGCATTCGCCAATGTCCCCAACAAGCTTGCAGTAATGATAACTTTATTTTCGTTTATGACTAATTTTATTATAACGTCTTTGAAGAAGCATGTCGATAATTTTTTGACTATTATTCATGCCTATTCTGATTTGTAAAGTTCTTAATCTTCCACAATAATATATAATTAATAGCAATCCAAGAGCTATATCTCCTGAACAGGGAAGAATATAATAATCCCTCTTTTCCAATAATTGCAATCTGATTTTGCTATGATTTTATCTCAGTGTGAGTCTTCTCCAACTGAGATAAAACCAATTCATATAAATAGAAATCTATCCATCCTTCTCTTCATAATACATATGTCCGTCATCAATATAGCCATTTATCATTTCATCTGTCGGGTGTTGTCCATATTTCCAACAAGCATATTTTTCCATCTCGTTTGTATTATCAATTACATATTTATAAAAGTCTGTTATTCTTTGATAATCATTTTCATCACATTTTATTATGTTTATCGGCATTCTCTTTTTCCCCTGTAATTGTAGTTTATTATAATCTTTTAGAGCAATATCTCATAATAGCAATTTGTGATTTCTTCTGACTCAATTTTAGTATTCACAAGAGTACCGCCACATTTTCTAATTACAGTTGATGAGGCGACATTATTAGAATGACATCCAAGAAGTACTCTTTCCATTTCATCATTAAGAAAGAACTCCTGAAGATATTGAACAATTGATTCTTTATCATTACTGTTAGGAAGTCTATATTCCATTTTAACACCTCTAAATTCTTATTCTGCAAAACATTGTATTCCATTGGTATGTACTGAATTCCACCGTCTTCTTTTACCGAACCGGTCTTGTAAAATCCAAGTTTTTTATAAATCTCGGCTGCATACAATGATAATTTTCTAATTTCGATATTTTTATTTGTCATATTAATAGCTCTTTACCATTCAATCAATATGGTAAGCTCATTTGTGCTCCTTCCTAAACAAAAGATTATTCACCTGTTCTGTCACCCAGATTTCATCTTCTGTCTGTGTAAGCTTATAACTGTCAACAATTGATTTTTCATGTCGTGCAAGGATTTCCTCATACCCTTCAGCCGTACTCTTTTTCTTGGGAAAGCGAATTTCTGAATCAAATGACTGTATTAAATACATATTGTTCCGTCATCCTCTGTTTTTGCATTATTTCCATTTCCGCTTCCGTTTCCGTTTCCATTATTACTTCCAATAACCTGATACTTACGCGGCGAGAAGATTATGCCCAATAACGTTCCGGTCAGAAATAAAACCACACCTGTTAACAAGACTTCACGACCAGTGTACTTTCCTTCATTGATTTGATTCAGTAATAATTCATATTTTTTTCTCATAGTGTACCCTCCTACTATTTAGTACTGTTTTCCTTAGTTGCATCGGCAACATGCTCAATTACCTCTATTCCATGTGGTTGTTATAAGTCACCCTTCCGAGCCTTTTGTAATATTTTCAAAGCATCCGGGTTATTAGAAATAATCATCCCAACAAGCTTACATTTTTTCATGTCCGGACAATCACCGCAGGTTTCGACACTCCTTTTCCGTGCACATTGACGAATTTCACAAAGGCTGTCACAGAATACCGTCTTGATTCCCTCTGTACGGCAACCCTGACAATTGATATGCTCAGGTAAAATAGGAACTTGATTCATTTCACTCCATGCCTTCGCTGTTTTTTCACGTAAGTTCTGATCATCATTGATTGTTGCAATATATGCATCACATTTCTCACAATCCAGTCCACAGTATGCAATCATTTTTCTCATCAATATGTACCTCCAATCATTTACAAGCTATATTAATGTGTCCTTTTTTCTATTGCGACCTCATAAGCTAAATACTCATGGGCAAATTCATAACCAAGTTTTTCAGCCAGATGAACCGAGTTCATATTTTGAGCATCCCAACTCGGATACAGACCTTCATTCAGACATTCCAGTATCAAAGCCGAACATACTATTGTTGCTAAATGCTTTCTTCGCTCAGCTTCTACGGTATCTACTTCTATCTCAATTCCTTCGTTATAACGAGTATATGAAGAAGCTCCAGCAACAATATTTCCATCTTTTATGATAACCATACCTCTTCCTATTTTCAGATACTGTTCCTTGCTTTCAAAAGCTGAAACAAAATCAGCCGTTATGGGATTTTCCAGACACTTATCGTAAATAAGTGAATCTATCTTCCTCAGTTCGTATTCCGATGGAAGCCTGTTTATTTCCTTACGCAGTTTTTTTACATCAAATACTGTGTCTTTTTTTATAGCGTATCTTATGACTTTTTTCGCAGATGGATAACATTCTTCAATCAACACCGACCATTCTTCATTTTGCGGGACCATTATAACAAATCCGTCAGGTTTATATGCAACAAGCTCTCTGTCCGGCTTTCCACCAAAGAATCCGAAACAGCCAACAAACGCAAAAGCCGATGAAGGGCATGCTAAATCAGTAACATATATCTTACCCATAACATTCTGTAAGCAAGAATATATCAAGGTTTCCTGCCAGCCTTCAAATAATTTTTTTACCTTTGATGTATCTTTTAGTTCATATACCAAGGTTATCCTTCTCCTTCCAAAACTTTAATTATCAAATTAACAAATCAGCATTATTTAATTACCTTAGTTACCTCCATGGTTTCACCCCGTTAAGCCATCCTCTGCTTTTCCAGTATTCTTTCTCAGAGGCTGATGCTCCCCAGTCTGCTTTTTGCATTCCCCCGTAAAACCAAAACAGAAAACGGGTCTTTATACCAACTTTCACTGTTTTATTCCTGCTCAATTTTGATGCAAGTGTCTTCATATCTTTTTCTATTTTTACTTTTTTCTTGTCAGGAACCATGTTCCAGTTTATTGCATTAACACTAATGCCATATGTAATTACTTCCGGAAGTCCCCAATTCAGTAGATTATTTGCTACCAGTTTATTTGCCTTTCCAGCACCCGCCCCTGATGCGGTTGAAAGCACAACTGCGCGCTTTCTGAAC
>JAXJVZ010000313.1:0-8299 GCA_036308285.1 Agathobacter sp.
CTCATAGATGAATGCTCACTCTCTACCGGAATGAACTCTGTATCCATCTGTCCGTTTGCAATATATGTAGATACCATCTGTGGAATCTCTGTTGAAGGTGTGATTGGAAATGCTGGCATTACATCCGGATTAATCTGTCTGATAGCGTAAGCAACTGCTTCATTTCCTGACATACGATCTCTTCTTGCCATGATTATCTTCCCTCCTTCATCTCGATTGCCCCAAATGGACATGATTTCTCACAAATTCCGCATCCCTTGCAGTGGTCTAAGTCAAACTCTCCACGCTTTCCATCAACAACCGGGATAGCACTGTCCGGACAAACCGGAGCACAGAGCATACACTGTTTGCAAAGCTCTGCCTTAAAAACGGGTGTGTTTGTTCTCCACTCCCCTGTATTGAATTCTTTTGAAGTTCCTGCGGCAAACATCATAAGACCTTCTGTAAGGTTCTGATGAGGTGTCTGCTCATTTATTGAATGTACATCTGTTCTCATAATATTTCTCTTCCTATATTTAATGTGATTATACTTTGTCTTCTATTCAAGAACGCCCCAGCGTTCTTGATGTGGAATGCGCGTCAGCTTTGCTGACATTATAAAACGATTTCCAGTAACTTTACCTCATTACATTAGGCGATAAGCTTCTTCTTTCCCTCAAGTGCAGGTGCAAGTGCATCAAGTGTCATTGAGAGTGCTTTCATATTACCATCAATAACCTCTGGCTTCTTAGCAAACTTATGCTCATATGAAGCTCTCATATCCTTGATAAACTCATCAGGCTCCATAACCCCACTTACAGCAACTGCTGCAGCAAGCATAGGTGAGTTAGGGAAATATTTTCCTAAGGCCTCAACAGAAATCTTTCTGGCATCGATTACATATACATCGCCTTTGTATCCCTTAAGATGTGGCATAACCTCTTCCTTAGACTTTGCTGTATTAATAATAATCGCGCCTTCCTCCTTAAGTCCTGCAGTTACATCTACAGAATCAAGAAGTGTCTCATCAACTACAACTACAAGATCAGGATTGTAAATATTAGAATGTACCTTAATCTCCTGTCTGCTAATTCTGTTATATGCTGTAATTGGAGCACCCATTCGTTCTGGACCATACTCTGGAAATCCCTGAACATATGCGCCTGTCTTAAAAGCAACATCTGCAAGTAAAAGGGCTGCTGTCTTAGCACCCTGTCCACCTCTTCCGTGCCATCTGATTTCTAATCCGCTACTCATCGTATTAATTCTCCTATAATTATACTTTAATTCATTTTAACCTTTTTCTATTATAGACCATTCTTTAGCAAAGTAAAGTTAAAATAGCAAATCTTTCCATTTGTAATTTGAATATTATTTATAACGTATTTGCATATATGCACAAAAATACCCATACCAAAATGATATGGGTATTTATCTCACCAGCTATTTTTTCAGCTCGCTGAGTCTTTCCGTAAGTTCCATACGTTCTCTTAAGCTTATATTGTCCTTATAATTTTTAATAAATGATACTATATTTCTGGAAGATATTACATCATATGGTAAATCCTCTCTCTTAACAATACTCAGATTGCCATCTGGAAGAACAAGTACAGGATGTATTACAACACCTAAATCACCAACAAGTTTATCCAGGAAATTCTGTTGCCTGAGAAGCTGCTCTGTAGGGCTTGTCATTGTCTTTTCCTCTTCGCCTTTTACAAGCTGCCAGACATCGCCCTCCTCAATAGTAAGAACAGTTCTCTTTGTATCCATAAAGCCTGCAAGCTCTTCTAAAACACCAGTCTCAAATGCAAATGCTCCATTCTCGCCAACTACAAAAAAATCATATTTCGTAGTATTCTCTCCATCTGTAAACTGCGCTTTATTGAGTATATAATATTTTTTTGAATCTAAATCATTCTCCAGAATATTCTTAATTTTCTCATCTGTTGCATCTAACACATTACGCTTAGCTTTAACAGCATCTGCTGCAATACTACTAGCGGCAATTCCTGAAATTGTAACTTTGTGCTCACGACCTTCATAATCAGGACGTTCTTCAATACCGGTTACACCTCTGCTAATAATAATATTTCTAAACATCTCTTTTGTTTTAACAGATGCATAGCCTGAAGGTATTACAGAATTTTCAAAAAAGCTTCTAAGAGCTTCCTTCTCTCTGTCAGAGTATGCCTCATAGACAATCTTACCCTTTTCTCTCTTTATGAACTCACCCTCATAAACTCTTAAAAAATTGATAAAACTGGTAAGACCAACTTCTGTACACCCTTCACCTGCACGCTCAAGCTGTTTGTCGAACATCTCTGTATCAACCCAGGTGTACTTATCTTTTGATTTAAAAACAAATAATCTGAGTAATAAATAACCTATGGCCGCAAGGAGAAGGACTCCAACTCCACGCTGTACTATAGTATCAAATATCATTATTTTATTCTCCTGCTTTACATGTTATTAGCCATGGTGCTGGCTGAGTATTATATGTATTCTTTGATGTGAGCTTTGAAACAGTAATCTGAATAATTTCAGGATCCTTAATTCCAAATTTATCACAAATCTTTGGCATAGAAGCAGCAACAACAAAATCAAGTGTATATATAACAAACTCGATATTCGGATTGATCTTAAGAAGACATTCCATCTCCTGCTCCATACTTGCCGAAGCTACAAGCATTGCCACATCCGGAACTGCAAGCTCCTTCATGGTATCCTCATCCACATGATCAATAATTGTCACATTATTAAGTCCAAACTGATTAACATTGTCCTCTAATGTATTGCGATCATTTGAATTATATTCAACCGCTATAATATCACCTTCACCATCAAGAATTGCTGCTTCAATAGCAATAGACTCCCCTGATATTACACAGATATTCTTTCCTTCATTAATCTGCATCTTTGATAAAATAACGGATCTTATTTCAGAACCGACATATTTTACAGAACCACTTGCAAAGGATCTGTTATCCATACCGAATTTGATAGTACTTCTTGCACTAGGATTGAGAACAAGCATTCCTGCTGATGCGTTAATACCACGATCAATCATGTTAGCTACTTTATCTCTCTTTATTTCTCCACTCGGTTCACTGCCTTCATTGTATACTACAGTACACTCACCAAGGCCTGCATTATACATGCGATAGAAAATATCAGGATGTCCTGCCTCCGTAAATACAAGAACACTTCTATGAGCCTCAACGGCTGGAATTAAATTCTTATTTTTCTTAGTAATATCAAGTATCTTAACATGTTCAAGATCAAGATCCGTGTTATCTGTAAAATACTGTAACCACGCCAAAACGCTATTATTGTTAAAAAGTTGATTCTCCATTTTTATGTCCCCCAATGTATGCTATTTTTTTGTAATTGCTATGCAACTTCTTTTTTGGATTTCTTTAAAATGTAATCAGCTGCTGCACAAATTCCTCCCCATGCTACAGTAACGATAGCAGACATTGTAACACCAACAGTTGCCATCTCGTGAAGCATCTCAGACACAGCGGCTTTACTATCCATAGCTGTAAGAAATGGGAAAAATGGTGTAACCTCTCCATGCCATACATGCTCAAAACAAAGTAATACTGCACCACCTGCAAGCATCTTTGTAAGAATTCCCATTTTCTGTCCCCAGGTTAATCCCTCTGTTACTTCTGTTGTTTTTTTCTTATCACTCACCTTAGCAGCAACTCCTGCAACAACAGCCTCCGTAGCAGGAACTATAAAACAAGCCATATTCATACCTCCTAAAAAATAATAATTTAAATTAATATGCCCCCTCGCGTTCAAAAAGAACTGCAACGGTCTTAAATAAAATCTTAAAATCCATAAAGATTGACCAGTTATCAATATACTCAACATCCATCTGCACAACTTCTTCGAATGTCTTGACATTGCTTCGTCCACTTACCTGCCACATCCCTGTTATTCCAGGCTTGATACTGATACGGCGCCACTGATCTCTCTCATACTTCTCCACCTCATCAACTGTTGGAGGTCTTGTTCCTACCAAACTCATCGTCCCCGCAAAAACATTGAAAAACTGTGGTAATTCATCAATACTTAACTTTCTGATAACTTTACCAACTTTCGTCACACGAGGGTCGTCCTTCATCTTGAACATTACGCCACCCTCCATCTCATTCTGGGCCATGAGTTCAGCTTTTCTTTCCTCAGCATCCATATACATGCTTCTGAATTTCCAGCACTTAAAAAGTCGTCCATTCTGTCCAACTCTTGTCTGTTTAAATAATACAGGTCCTGGCGAATCAAGCTTGATTGCAATTGCAGTCACAAGCATAATTGGTGATGAAAGGATTATTCCCACCAGTCCACCTATTATATCCACAACCCTCTTTATAAACGCTTCATATGTATTTAAAGAAATAGTATGATATGTAATTACAGGATATGTTCCTACAGCACTTACATAACTGTTTGCTTTCCTTCTCTTATAGAAATCAACTACAATCCTGCAGGTTACCCCCATCTCAATACATAAATCAATGTATCTCTGAATATATGCAAGGTCATGCTCTTTCTTCTGAAGAATGTATATCTGATCAAGACTATTCTCTCTGATAAGGGTCTCTAAATCAGATAATTTTCCTATATAATCCTCTTCTTTAAACTTGTCAGAAACGTCATCTACACCATCCATATATATGTATCCGATAGGATTCACACGAATAGAGGTCTTATCCAAAAATCTCTGAAATTTATTAAATGCCTCTTTCTTTCCAACAAATGCTGTTCTTGGAGTGTTATTACGGTTCATCCATCTGTCAATAATATTATGAAAACCTAAAGCATTAGCAAGTAATAAAATATATGCCACTGCCAAGTACCACCAGTATATTCTCTTATTCAATTCTTCAGGTGCTACAAACACAAGTACTAAACCTGTTGCAAAAAGTCCATATAAGAATGATTTTGTAATCTTTCTGAATATTCTGTCTACATAATAAAACAGTGTAACATTATATACATTCTGTTGTCTGTTAGCCAGAAGATAAATCATAGCCTGTACCACTGCAAGAATCAGGAATGTTATCGTCTCCTGCGGTGTAATGGTTCTATAGTTTATAAGTATAACTATACCATATGCAACGCATAGCAATACACAATCAATTAAAAAATGCGCAGTATCAGAGCTTGCCCCAATATTTGTCTTATTCATTCTTTTAACCTTTCGTAAATGTTTTTCCTACTTATAATAATATACTTATCGGTAAATTTTTTCAACGTAATAATAGTGCTTTTATACTTTTTTAGTTTTATGAATGGCTTAAAAGCACAACTATCTCCACATATAAAGTCTGTATATCGCTATCTTCATAATCTTTATGCAAAATGGAAGAGACCAGAACAGGCATTGGAATATAAAATACAATATTTACTTCGGAATTTTATAAAGATAATCATTCACTGCCCATTTCATCTCATAAGGTTCAATTTTCTTTCCAAGATATTCTGGTGTACGTCCTACCATAAAAGCTACAACGCTTACCAAATACTTTTTCCACGACATGTCTTCATCAGGATCAATATGTAATATCTTGTAAATTCCTCTCTCGCAGGGTGCCAGAATCTTTGTTAAAAAGACCTTTTCCCCACTCATCGCTTTGCTGATATACTTTCCCAAAGGAATTGCTAAAAGTATCAGTACAGCCAGATAAAAAATATACTGTATGAATGTTCCCATTATTTTTCGTCTCCTTTCATTAAAATCCCCATCAAATTATGCAGAATTGCACAATGAGGATTTTCTGCCATAGCTGTTTCTATTTCTTTCTCACATTGTTCAAATTTTCTTTGTATAAACAATTGCCTACATCTTTCTTCCAATGTATGACTCATTTTTCATTCCTCCTTTGATTTACCTGTATTATAATTTGTTCCTTGTCAGAATAGTGTGGGAATTGTCTTATGCCTTGTGAGAATTCTGTGAGAATGGTAACCATGTGTAAAAATGATGTAAAAAAAGCAGATAACCTTAAAACATATTCGTTTAAGGTTATCTGCTTTATAATATTAAATGAAGTTTTCTCTTTATTTGTCTCTTTCCCTCATACGGTAATAATGTCTTAAGGCAACCCGGATTCTTGCCATCAGCTCTGTGGCTGAAAAAGGCTTGGTCAAATAATCATCTGCCCCATTTCCTACATTAATGCAGCTTCACTTTCAGCATTTAGTGTCACAACTCTTGCAGGAACCACAGCCTCCAGAACAAGGACATCCTTTCAAAATTAATTAATACTTTAGCTTTTGATATATTTTTTATCCGTTTCCGGTATTTTATCGTCGGAAATATATCGTTCTACCTTCATATGGAGATTATATTTATCTCTTAATCTAAAAATCGTGTCCATCATAGGAGTGCCATGATGAACATCTATTGCTTCCTGATTCTCCCAACTGTCAATTAACAATACAGTTTCAGAATCATTAACAGGATAAAAATAATCATATCGAATATTACCCTTTTCTTTACGAATAGCCTCTACTGTGCCACTTGAAATCATCTCCTCTGCAAACTTTCGAGCTGAACCATTTTCACCTGTATAATATATATTTACTGTAATACTCATATTACGCCTCCAGTTGCATGGAATAAGAATTTATTTATCTCTCCATATTTAAATGTTTTCAATGCTTCCACAATCTCATCCTCTTTCTCCTTTGGACACTGTGGCTGCTTACTATCTTCCGACTTCATCAAATTATAATTCTGCCCAAACTCCATTCCGCACTTCTTCTTTATCTGTGCTATATGAAGGTTAGCCCCATTCATCCAATAATTATGCTCAGCCACATATTTCTTAATATCTTCATATGTTGCCTTAGTTTCTGTACTAGTAGCATCAAGTTTATCCAAATCAATATTTACCTAGACATAATTATCCACTTTTCGTTGGGACAAAAGAACAACCGTCTCCACATGCATTGAAACTTTACTTTGTATTAACATTCGCGCACGCGATTTTTGGTTTTTACACGCCCATTTACAGAGGTAACAATATGGCAGTCTCGAGCCTGCCCGTTTGAGGAAACATTGATTATCTATTTTTTCTCGATCCCCGGAAGATTACTTAATTCCAAACTACTGAGCGTGGTCATCTGCTGAACTGCCAGTTCATGTAACAACTGCATTCTTTCAGCCTGACTTTTTCCTTGCTTTATTAATATGGCATTGTAACTTTCCATATTTGCCAACACAAGTAGCTGATATATTGTCGCAGCATCTCTTATATTTCCCTTTTCATTTGGATTACTGTCCCGCCATTCTTTTGCAGTTTTACCAAATAGCACCGTATTAAGTAAATCTGCCTCACTTGCATATGTATAAGATATCTGCTGTGGTGTAAGTATAGGCGGAATTAGATTCTCTTTAATCGCCTCTGTGTGAACTCTGTAATTTAGTTTTGAAATTTCCCGATTTAGGTTCCAACCAAGCGACAATTTACTATTCTCTTCTGTCTTTAATCGTTTGTAGTCCTTAATGATATAGAGTTTAAATTCTGGCGATACCCATGAAGCAAATTCAAATGCTATATCAGAGTGTGCAAAAGTTCCTCCGTAACGCCCTGATTTACTTATGATACCAATTGCATTTGTAGACTCAATCCATTTCTTCGGAGACATTGTAAACGCATTGGCTCCGGCTTTATTTTTAAACCCCTCGAATTCGATGGGTTTAAAATCCGGATTATGTAATTGCTCCCATAGTCCCAGAAATTCAATTACATCTCTGCCTCTCATCCAATTTTGTATTACTGCAGTAGGATCATCACTTTTATATTTTGCAATATCTGTCAACGAAATAAACTCATTTTCAAAATCTGTTGTATATATTCCAATATCTATACCATTTGCATGGATTGTATCTTTAACAATCTTAGTCATCATTCTCCCCCTTTTCCTTCACCATATTTTCCATTCGAATATAATATGCTAAAAGTCTGAGGACATAATCTGGCGCATTGCGTGTTCCTCTTTCCCATTCTGTAACCGTTCTGTATGGGATATCAAAGCACTCACAAAATTCTTTACGATTCATTCCAGTCGATTCACGAAGTTTTTTTATTTCGATTTGGCATTCAGTAAGTTGTTTCATAAATCATTGCCTCCTGCTTACACTATGTGTACATTATAACAGAAGATATCTGATTACACAATGTGTATTTCAATCCAATAATTCCATCTCATCATTCATCTTAACAAATCCAAATTTTACGTATAAAGGTTTGCCCATATCTGTTGCCTCAAGTGAAATCGCATGGACTCCCCTCTTCTTGGC
>JAXJVZ010000314.1:0-2583 GCA_036308285.1 Agathobacter sp.
CTTGATGGAAAGATTGCCAGAAAATATAATCTTGTGACAAATTTTGGAAAATTTATGGATCCATTAGCTGATAAGCTTTTAGTTTGCTCAGCAATGATTTGTCTTACTGATTTGGATTTATTACCTTCATGGATAGTAATTATCATAATTGCAAGAGAATTTATTATTAGTGGATTCAGACTTATAGCATCAGACAATGGAGTTGTAATTGCTGCAAGCTACTGGGGCAAATTTAAGACTACCTTCCAGATGATTATGGTTATTGTACTGATTCTTAATCTTCCTTATGCTGTATTTGATATAATTGCTACAGGATTAATTTATATTTCTCTTGCGCTTACAATAATTTCACTTATTGATTACATTGTTAAGAATAAGAGTGTATTAAAAGAACAGAAATAAAATTAGTGGAGAAATTTTATGAGAATTATTGCTGGAAGTGCCAGAAGTTTACCTCTTAAAGCGGTAGATGGTATGGATACAAGACCTACTACGGATAAGACAAAAGAGACATTGTTTAATGTGCTTCAGTTTGATGTTCCAGGGTGCTATTTCTTGGATTTGTTTGCTGGAAGCGGACAGATTGGACTCGAGGCTTTAAGTAGAGGAGCAGAGTATGCTGTATTCGTTGAGAATGGAAAGAAAGCATGCGCGTGTATAGAAAGTAATATTGCTTTTACAAAGTTTGATAAGAGCTGTATGCTTTTAAAAAGTGATGCAGCAACAGCTGTCAGGACTTTAGAAGGCAGATACAAATTTGATATTATTTTTATGGATCCGCCATATAATAAAAAGCTGGAGAAAGATGTATTATATCAGCTTTCGGATAGCAGTATTATGAAGGCAGATACAATTATTATTGTAGAAGCGTCCGATAGAACGGAATTTGATTACCTCGATGATTTTGGATTTGAGATAGTTAAAATAAAAAAGTACAAGACAAACCAGCATGTGTTTATTAGAAGAAAATAAGGAGCATTGAAAATGAAAAGAGCAATATATCCAGGGAGTTTTGACCCTATAACTTTTGGACATCTTGACATTATAGAAAGATCTTCAAAAATTGTAGATGAATTGGTTATTGGGGTGCTTCATAACAGTGCAAAAAATTCGTTGTTTTCTTTAGATGAACGTGTTAGTATGATTAAGGAGACTACTAAACATTTGCCTAATGTTAAGGTGGGTTCATTCGATGGATTACTTGTCGATTATATGAAGGAAATTGATGCTTCAATAATAATCAGAGGACTACGTGCTGTTACTGATTTTGAGTATGAGCTTCAGATTGCTCAGACAAATCATGTTCAGAATGAAGATATTGAGACTATATTTTTGACTACTAATTTGAAATATTCATATCTTAGTTCTACAATTGTTAAAGAGTTTGCATCATATGGTGGGGATATTTCAAAATTCGTACCGGAGCAGTTTATTAATAGAATATATGCTAAGTATAATATCAATAGATAAGGAGAATAGTTAATGAGCAGTAGAATGGAACAGATAATTGAGGAAATTGAAGAGTATATTGATTCTTGTAAATATGCAGCATTATCTAACAATAAGATTCTTGTTAATAAAGAGGAAATTTCAGAGCTTATTTCAGAGCTTAGAGCGAAAACTCCAGAGGAGATAAAAAGATATCAGAAAATTATTAGTAATAAAGAAGCGATTCTTGCGGATGCCCAGGCTAAGGCTGATCAGATAATTGCCCAGGCCCAGATACAGACAAATGAACTTGTCAGTGAACATCAGATTATGCAACAGGCTTACGCTCAGGCGAATGAGGTTGTTCAGATTGCTACAAAGCAGGCTCAGGAGATTCTTGATAATGCCACAAATGAGGCTAACAATCTTAGAATGAGTGCTATGGCTTATACGGACAGTCAGTTAAAGAATATTGAAGATCTTCTTTCAAATTCAATTGACACTACAAAGTCAAGATATGATGGTCTTATTTCTTCTTTACAGGGATACCTTGACATTGTATCTGCAAATAGAACGCAGCTTTTTCCAGAGGAGCCTGAACCAGAAATCGAGGAATCCAATAAGATGTCTAATTCTGAGAAGTTTGAATCCAATAAGAAAAGTGATGATGAGATTGAGGTAACAAGTTTTTCCGTTTCAAATGATTCAGCAGAAGAATAAAATTGTTAATGCAGCTAACGCAGTTGAAATAATGCTACATAGTATTTTATGAACAATGTATTTTTTGATTGATAAATCAGTCGAATGTATTAAAGCTTCTGTTTGAAACAGGAAAGAGAGTCCACCGAAGGAGAGAAACAATATTGACAAAATATATGTTTCGAAAGTGTTTAGTGAATATTTATTGAGTGCTGAAATTCCGTTTGTTATCTCAAGAAATCCTGTTAGGTATAACACTATTTTTGAATTGTGAAGATTGTTTTGTATGATGCTCACAATTACAGAGAAAAGTGTAATATATCCACACAATCTAATAAGTGTTTCAAAACCGCTTATGATACCGGCGTCAATGATTTGCATATTTAGCTGAAATATTGATGCCGATTTTTTGCGATTATGATTATTGTTTAATAATAGCAGTGTGCATATCAAAAC
>JAXJVZ010000315.1:0-2642 GCA_036308285.1 Agathobacter sp.
TATCAATAGTTGCATTAAAGCTTGGAGCAAGGTGTGTAGTTGGAACAGATCTTGATTCGGATTGCATGATTTCTACAAGAGATAATATGGAAGTAAATCATCTTCCAGCAGAACTTGGAACATTTTATGTTGGCAATTTGATTGATGATGTAGAGCTCCAGGAAAAAGTTGGAACAGAGGAATATGAAATAGTTGTAGCTAATATTTTAGCTGATGTAATTATACCTATGGCTCCGGTAATTCCTGCAAGACTTAAAAAGGGTGGATATTTTATTACATCAGGAATAATTAATTTTAAAGAGGACGAAGTAAAAAAAGCAATAGAGGCTGCAGGTCTTGAAGTGGTAGAAATTAATCATCAGGGTGAATGGGTAAATATTACAGCCAGAAAGAACTAGAGGCATTGTATGTATCAATTTTTTGTTGAGGATAGTCAGGTATCGGAGAAATCAATATTAATAACTGGTTCAGACGTCAACCATATTAAGAATGTTCTAAGAATGAAAAAAGGACAGAAGATTAGAATTAGTGATGCTTCCGGTCATGGTTATTTTTGTAATATAACTGATATTTCACAAGAGTGTGTCACATCAGAAATAATAGAAAAAGATGAATTTGGAACGGAACTTTCTAACAGGATTTATCTGTTTCAGGGACTTCCAAAGGGTGATAAAATGGAACTGATTATACAGAAAGCGGTTGAGCTTGGGGTATATGAAATTATTCCGGTTGCAATGAAAAATTGTGTTGTAAAATTAGATGATAAAAAGGCTTCAAAAAAGATTGACAGATGGCAGTCAATAGCTGAGAGTGCGGCAAAGCAATCGAAGAGAACTCTGATTCCAGATATTGACTCAGTAATGAGTTTTAAGAATGCACTTGAGAGGACTAAAGAACTTGATCTTACAATTGTTCCATATGAAAATGAACGTGGAATGGATGCTACGAGAGAGATTATTGGCAGTATAAAGGCAGGACAATCTGTTGGTATAATGATTGGACCAGAAGGTGGATTTTCTGATGAGGAAATTCAGCTGGTTAATAATTTGCAGGAAGAAAATAATTCTATACATAAAATAAGCTTAGGAAGAAGAATATTAAGAACAGAGACAGCAGGGATGGCTACTCTGTCTATGCTTGTTTATGAGCTTGATGAATAATTCAGAAAACATGAAGGAAGATACAATGGAAGCATATTTAGATAACTCGGCCACAACAAGATGTAGTAAAAAGGCAACTGAGAAAATGGTTGAACTTCTTACAAAAGATTTTGGCAATCCATCATCAATGCATATGAAAGGTCTTGTGGCGGAGAATTATATTACTGAAGCAAAGAAGAAGATTGCAAGAACTCTTAAAGTACAGGACAAGGAAATTGTTTTTACATCCGGTGGAACAGAATCAAATAATTTTGCTATTATCGGGGCTGCAATGGCCAATGTAAGAGCTGGAAAGCATATTATTACAACAAAGGTTGAACATGCATCAGTTTCTAGTACTATGGCATATCTTGAGGATAATGGATTTGAGGTTACTTATTTAGGAGTTGATAAGGATGGCGTGATATCCTTAGAGGAGCTTAAAGAAGCGATAAGACCGGATACTATCTTAGTTTCAATTATGCATGTAAATAATGAGATTGGAGCAATAATGCCAGTTGAGGAAGCAGGAAAGATAATTAAGGCTGCAAATCCAAATACTGTATATCATGTTGATGCAATTCAGTCGTATGGAAAGCTTATTATCAGACCTAAAAATATTGCTTGTGATCTTTTATCAGTAAGTGGTCATAAGATTCATGGACCAAAGGGAAGTGGATTTTTATATATTAAAGATAAGACAAAGATTAAACCAATTATTTTTGGTGGTGGTCAGCAAAAGGGAATGCGTTCCGGTACAGAGAATGTTCCGGCTATAGCAGGACTTGGAATTGCTGCTGAAGAGATATATACAGATTTCGAGAAAAAGACAGATAACCTTTATAAATTAAGAGAGTATTTTGTTGATGAATTACTAAAGATTAATGGTGTGCTTGTTAATGGAAAACTTACTCGTGAGAATGCTCCTCATATTGTAAGTGTTACAGTTCCTGGAGTAAGGTCGGAGGTTATGCTTCATACATTAGAAGACAGGCAGATATACGTATCTGCAGGAAGTGCATGCTCCTCAAATAAACAGGCTGTCAGTGCAACACTAAAGAGTATTGGATTAAAGCCGGAGATGCTGGAAGCAACAGTAAGATTCAGCTTTAGTGTTGATACGACAAAAGAAGAGCTCGATTATACGATTGAGGTTTTAAAAGAAGTAATTCCGGTACTTACAAAATATACAAGGAGATAGAAATAATATGTATAAGACATTTTTGATTAAATACGCTGAAATTGCGATTAAGGGAAAGAACAGATATGTGTTCGAGGATGCACTGGTTAAGAATATCAGATATCAGCTTAAGAATGTTGAAGGTGATTTTGTAGTAAGAAAAGAAAGTGGACGAGTATATGTAGATGCAAATTCAGAGTATGATTTTGATGAGGTTGTTTCTACACTTCAGAGAGTGTTTGGTATTGTTGGAATATGTCCTGTAGTCCAGACAGATGATGAAGGCTTTGATAAGCTTGCTGCTGATGTTATCGCTCATATCA
>JAXJVZ010000316.1:0-1980 GCA_036308285.1 Agathobacter sp.
CATTCTCTTTACTTGCGCATATTCAGATTCATTCTCTGTACTTACGCATACTCAGATTCATTCTCTGTACTTACGCATACTCAGATTCATTCTCTATACTTACGCATACTCAGATTCATTCTCTGTACTTACGCATATTCCAAACGCGTCCTCTGTAACTGCGCATCCTATGCACATTCGAATTTGTCGCACAAACGCACGTAAATTTGCAGAATGTCTTCCCTGTGCTCTCAGGAGTGGTATTACATATATACTTTCAGACCGTAACACAACGTCGGCACTTAATGAGCACAATGGCTTTCAGACATTGCGCGAGTTTAGTACCGCTACGTTGTGTTCCGAGCGAGAGCGCGTCTGAAAGTATATATGTAATACCACTCCTGAGAGCACAGCCAACACCCACAAAAAAATGCGCCCCCATTTCTATATACTAAGTATAGTGTAATGGGGTACGCACTTCAAATAAAAGTAGTCGTATTATTTCGACATATTTCCCTCGTGTTCAAGATTTGCAAACTTGGTATACTGAGGGAGCCATGCAAGATTTACAGTTCCAATAGGACCGTTTCTTTGCTTGGCAATGATAATTTCTGAAATTCCTTTAAGTTCTGTGTCTTTGTTGTAGTAATCATCTCGGTAGATGAACATTACTACGTCGGCATCCTGCTCGATTGCTCCTGATTCTCGAAGGTCGGATAACATCGGGCGATGGTCTGGTCTTTGCTCTACAGCTCGTGACAACTGTGATAGTGCAACTACAGGTACGTTGAGCTCTCTTGCAAGTCCTTTTAATGACCTTGAGATATCTGATATCTCCTGCTGACGTGATTCTGAGCCTCTTCCTGATCCACTCATAAGCTGTAAGTAGTCGATTATAATGATATCAAGCCCCTGCTCAAGCTTGTATTTTCTACATTTACTTCTCATTTCTGAGATGCTGATTCCAGGAGTATCGTCAATAATGAGGCGGGAATCCCCGATAATTCCGGCTCCTTCTACCAGCTTCTCCCAATCTGCATCCGACATATTACCAGTTCTAAGTGCCTGTGCATCGACCTTTGATTCGAGAGAAAACATACGGTTAACAAGCTGCTCCTTTGACATTTCCAGAGAAAATATTGCAACTGCTTTTCCCTGATGGAACGCCATATGCTGTGCTATGTTAAGGACAAACGCGGTTTTTCCCATTGAAGGTCTTGCCGCCACAAGAATTAAATCTGATGGCTGGAGTCCTGCCGTTCTGTAGTCCAAATCCGTAAATCCTGTAGCAAGTCCTGTTACTGTTCCACTCTGCTGGGATGCTTTTTCAATCTTCTCAAGAGCATTCATTACTACCTGACGGATTGGTACATAATCACCTGTCTGCCTGCTTGACAGCAATGCAAATACATCATGTTCTGTTTTATCAAATATACTTTCTAAGGATTCTTTACCTGCATAACATTCATTCTCAATATCCTCTGTCACATGAATGAGCTTACGCTTTATGGCATTCTCCTTAACAATATTAGCATAATATTTAACATTGGCCGATGTAGGCACTGCCGTTACCAAATCTCTTATAAACTCAAGACTTGATACTTCCTTAGGAACATCCTTTTCCTTCGACTTATTTTGCAAAGTTACAAGGTCAACCGGCTGTCCCTCACTGTAAAGTTCAACCATGGACTCAAAAAGTATTCCATACTGCTTGTGATAGAAATCTTCCTTGATTAACATTTCCATCGCAGATACTATGGCATCCTTATCCATAATCATTGAACCTACAACTGATTGCTCAGCCTCGAGACTGTTTGGCATTATTCGTTTTATCAGTGTCTCGTCCATATTTTATCCTTCTGAAACCTTTACACTTAACTTTGCTGTTACCTTTGGATGAAGCTTTACTGCTACATCATATGTTCCAAGGTTCTTCATTGCCTCTGCAAGATGCATCTTCTTCTTGTCAATCTCTATACCTGTCTGCTCCTTAAGTGCAGC
>JAXJVZ010000317.1:0-2534 GCA_036308285.1 Agathobacter sp.
AAATTCGGCAATTGGAAACGAGCAAAAGCGATTCTTAAATAACTTCTATTAACTTATAATGTGCATGATACCATCTGAATCATGCGTAAGCGTTCGGTAAAAGCACATTGACAAAAGTGGAATATGCGCATACATTTGCGCGATATTTCACTTTTTGTTTTTATGAGAGACCTAACAAGACCAGATCTAACACTGGAATACATCAGATTTCAGTCAAGCGGCATGAATGTCGTGGATTACTGCAAATCCAAAAATCTTCCATACTTGGAATTTGTGGATGTCGTCAACAAATGGAATACTAGATATGGCATTCCAAAAGTTGAGCATTGTATGGAACGATATGAGAAAGCCGGCAAATGGGCGGAGCACAACAAGTATTTTCCAAGTACTGCGGAAAACATGTTCAAGGAACTTGTTGTGGAACCGGACATCAGGAAGTGCCGCTCACGAACTAAATATCCACAGGACCCAAAAATATATTGTGAGCTCGAGAAACCTATCCCTGGCACCATTGTCAGAGAAGCGACCCTGACATTCCCGAGCGGAGTCTGCCTTACAGTGCAGGAATCAACCATTCAAATGTTAATACTAGCTGTTGTGCTCTATGAAGAATCAGGTTTTGGGATTGACTAGCAATCTGCACTACATATTTTATCAAAAGCCCATCAAAATGAATTTAGGAATACAAGGTCTGATGGGAATAATCAACAATGAACTGGGACGTGACCCTAGAAATGGAGACGTATATATTTTTGTCTCACGGTCCAGAAAGCTTATCAAGCTGCTGCACTTTAACAAAGGATGCTTCACACTTTATACCAGACGTATCTACCACGGGTACTTCGTTTATCCATATTTCAATAGAGAAACAGATGCTTTTTACATAGACTGGCAGAGGTTAAGGCGTCTGATAAATGGGTACGGAACCATTGAAAAATAATTGCTCAATTATTTGATAATCAATAAATTAAATTTGCATAACTCCCTTATTTTTCGTAACTTAGCAGTATGAAAAGTAAGGGAGAAACAGTGAATATGCAGTCTGTCATTGACGGCTTGATGAGACAGTTAGAGGGTAAGGATCACATGATTCAGCACCTTCTGAATAGGGTTGATGAGCTTGAATCAACCATCAAGGACTTGTCGAACAACATAGAGAAAATGACAGGTGTAATCTCTACTTACGAGAGACGTCTATTCGGTACAAGCAGTGAGAAATCACATAAGGGAAAGAAGAAAGATGACGATGACAACCTTACAGAAGGGGGAGAGAACGACTCTGAAGTGGGTGAAGAAAAAATAGAGGAGGAAGAGGCCGGAGAGGGGAAAGACACGTGTAAGAAAAAGTCCTACACGCATCCACACAAAAGAGATTACAGCGACATACCAGCTGAAGAAATTATAGAGCTTTATCCTTCAGAAGATGAGATGAAAGGGGCAAGATTCGTTAAGAAAACAAGTTCGTATAGATTCCTATACATTCCAGGCAGACTTGTCAAGATTCAATATGACAGATATATCTACTGCAAGGATGGTCACCTTATTACACCAAAGCTTCCGTATGTCCCTGAAGACCTTGAGAAAAGACATACAACGCCTGAACTGATAGCCTCGCTTCTAGTAAACAAGTTCCTATATCACATTCCTATTGAACGCCAGATGGATATGATTAACAGTGGAGATATCAAGGTCGCAAAGACAACACTTCATAACTGGACCACTGCTGGAATTGACTCGATAGAAGGTGTCTACGAGGCCATCCGCGAGAAAGTCTTATCGGACAACAGATTGCACATCGATGAAACTACAATGCCAGTGATTGACAGTGAAAATCATAACACTAGGAAAGGATATGACTGGGGATTTATCAGTCCAACCAACAGACTCATGTTCTTCACGAGAATGAACGGATCAAGAGGTATGGAAGTTCTGGATAAGCAGCTTAAGGATTACAAGGGATTATATATACAGCATGACGGTTATGGAGCTTATGTAAATGTAGGAGAGAGACTCGGCAAGAAAATTATCAATATACCATGCCTCGCTCACATGAAAAGAAAGTTTGTAGACAGCCTGAGCTGCCACAGAAGAAAAGCTGAGGAGGCGCTGGATATAATTGATGAAATTTTCCACAATGAGAAGACATACAAAGAACAGAAATTGGAGCCATATATTATTGAGGCAAAAAGAGAGATTGAACTAAGACCACTTCTAGATAAGTTGAAGTCATGGGTGAAGAAGGAGCGCAACTCAAAAGACTTCTTTGCGGAAAGCAATATCGGGAAAGCAGTAACGTATACTTTGGAAAGGATTAATGGCCTCTATGAGGTCATTAAGAACGGGTTGTTGGATGTTTCTAACAACATGGCAGAGCGTACCATGAGAGGTCATGCGATGGGAAGGAATAACTACCTATTCTGTCAGAACGAAATGAGTGCAGAAAGAACATGTAAGATCTATTCAATCATAGAAAGTTGCAAGTTATGCAAGATAGATCCATACAAATATATGTGTGAGATATTAAGCAGAAAGCC
>JAXJVZ010000318.1:0-4759 GCA_036308285.1 Agathobacter sp.
ATTGCAAAACAAACACCCAGTTTTACACCCAAGAATGTAAAGTCGGGTGTTTTTGTTTTATTTAAGATAATACAACCACTACATAATAAAAGAGTAGCGATATTAAAAGAATCCGATGAGAAAAGACTAATATTTATCTATCCATTCAGTTTGATTTTTCAGGACTTTACATCGTCCTGAAAGTATTTGTTATTGTATTCCAACGTCAGGAGTGGATTATAATACAAGTTTTTTGTGTGGATAGAATTTCGTTTTGCTTAATGTACGAAAGTACTTATCTATAAACGCATGAAATATTAGCACAATGAATCATTGGAAATCAACTTTGGCCGTGATAGGAATAGGCCAACTCATATCTATTTTAACAAGTACGATTGTTGGCTTCTCCATTATTTTTTGGATTAGCAACGAATTTAAATCCCCGACAGCTTTATCTCTGGCTATTTTAGCTGGATTTTTACCACAATTTGTATTAGGCTTGTTTGCCGGGGTCTATGTTGACAGATGGAATCGAAAGAAAACGATGTTTTATTCGGACTTGTTCATCGCGTTCTGTACCCTATGTCTTTTTATTGTGATAACCAAGGGTTATAAAGACCTTTCTTTTTTTTATCTATTGACTGCTTGTCGTTCAATAGGCAGTACGTTTCATGCACCTGCTTTACAGGCAAGCATCCCTCTACTGGTTCCCAAGCACCATCTTGTCAGGGTATCAGGTTTGTACCATTCCATTCAATCCTTCAGTGAGGTGATAGCTCCCGTTGTAGGGGCAAGCCTCGTTGTTTGGCTTCCCATACAGTATATTCTGCTCATAGATGTGATCGGAGCTGTTGCTGCTTGTCTGACCTTACTTTGTGTCCAGATTCCTTCTCTTCAAAAAACGAAAGTTCTTCCAGATTTCAAAAAAGAACTGACGGAATGTTGGCATACCTTGCGGCGTACAATGGGCATTTTGCCTTTATTCGTATGCTTTACGCTGGTGACTTTTGTCCTTATGCCTGTTTTTACGTTATTTCCTTTTATGACGCTTCTGCATTTCAACGGAAACATTTTGCAAATGGGAGTTGTGGAAATGGGTTGGGGCTCAGGGGCATTGTTGGGCGGTTTAGTACTTGCCTGTAAGGCTTTGAAAAGCAAGCAAACATTAGTGATGCATACGGCTTATGTGATATTGGGATTGTATCTGATTAGCGCCAGTTATTTACCATCAAGCGCATTTATAGGTTTTGTTTGCCTAACATTTACAGGAGGCATAGCCTATTCCATTTACCATGCGCTTTTCATCGCTATTATTCAGCAGAACTTGGCTTCGGACATGCTTGGACGGACTTTTTCTCTCATCTTTAGTTTGAGTACCTTTCCATCAATGCTGGGTATCGTAGCTTCAGGATATTGGGTGGAAGCATGGGGTATCACATCCGTCTTTATGATCAGCGGATGGGTTATCTTTCTGATTGGAGTGGGTGCAAATTTTATTTCTTCAATCAAGCAGTTGGATAATTACGCATAGTATTATTTATTAAAGAATTATTATATGACAAAGAAAGAACACACTACGATTACAGAGTTATTTCAAGTTTTGGACTTGTTGGAAAGCCTGGACATGCAGTTTTGGTTGGATGGAGGCTGGGGAGTGGATGTCTTGTACGGACAGCAAACCCGCTTGCATAGAGATATTGACATTGATTTTGATGCCAATTATACAGACCAACTCCTTGATCTTTTGCAGGAGAGAGGATATCAAATTGAAACAAATTGGTTGCCCACCCGTATGGAACTGTATAGCAAAGAATTAGGCTATATTGATATCCATCCTTTTGTCTTGAATGCGGACGGCACTTCCAAACAAGCCGACTTGGATGGAGGCTGGTATGAATTTCAACCGGACTATTTTGGAACAGCAGTCTTTGAAGGCAGAAGCATCCCTTGCATTTCTGCAAAAGGGCAACAAGTATTCCATTCGGGCTACGATTTAAGAGAGAAGGATATTCACGATTTATCTATAATTAAACAATGTATAACAACAATGAGCCTAACAATTAGATAAGAACAAGAAAATGACAGAAAAACAAATTGTCTGGTATATCTTACTTACAGAAGTAAAGATAGACAGTGACACCCAGTCTGTCACATCCCTGAGTGTAGCTCCATTGGCAGTCTTGCCGGAATTCCAGCGTAAGGGAATTGGGGGGGATGTTGATTCAGTAAGCCCATCAGAGGGCAGCACTTTTGGGTTACGGCACAGCAGTCGTATTGGGGCATAAAGAGTATTATCCTCGATTTGGCTATCGCAAGGCTATCGATTTAGGAATTGAATTTCCTTTCGAAGTCTCTCATGAATATTGCATGGTGGCTGAATTAATACCTGGAGCTACTGAGAATGTGAAAGGTATGGTTTGTTATCCAACTGACTTTAAATAGTTTAACAAGTAAAATTCATTATATAACTCGGACTGGGTATTTCAATTTCCCAGTCCGTATTCTGATAGTACTTATTCAATTGGAAGATTGTGTTGCTTCAAGAATGAAAGTTTATCCCAATACCCTCTTTGAAAGACGATTTTGTTATCTTTTACATGAAAAAATCCGCATCCACGAAGTCCAAGAGAGTCTTTCCATTCCATGATAGCCCATTCGCCATCTTCAAAAATATTTTCCACCATACAAACCATTTTAGCAGTGGCAAATTCATTCACAAACATTTTGTAGATTGATTCTTTACCTATTATTGGTTCGTTTGCGACTTGATGATTTACTGCATTAGTAGCATACAGCTCTGCTATATGATAAGCATCTGCTTTGTTAAAGCAATCTATCCATTTTTCCAAAACTTCTTTAGGCTTCATTTTTTATAAATTCTTAGGATTTTGATTCTGTAATAAAAACAATCTGTTTGGATGCATAGATACTTGATTTTATTAATAATAGGCTATTCTATATTCTAAATCCTCTGGATTTTTGCTCTCTCTGCACCGAGTTACGTAGATTCTGCTGTAACTTTTCCCATTGTTCCTTAAACCATTGTACTATGGGTTGTCGGTTTATGGTCAGCATAAGCTTACCACTATCCATCGGATGTTTCTCAACCCTAAAAATATCATTCTTGATGTCAAATTTCCACCTGTGTTCTTCGGAATAAATTTTGCCACTACATTGTATGGATTCTTTCTTTGTCAAGAGGTTTTCTATCATGTCTTTGGTAAACCCGATAACAGCGCATAATTTTTCCATTCTCAACATCTCTTTGAACATGGGAAACCATTTGTGGGCTTTTTCAAGCAAGGTGCTCAATCGTGATATTTCCTTGTCTTTGGCTTCAAGTTCTTGATTATGTATTCTTTGAAGATTACGAATTTGTCTGCTATGCTGTTCCTGTATTTGTTGTATCTGAATTTTTAATTCATCAGTAGCTTTGTCCCGTTTGGTAATTTCCTGATGTAGCTGCTCGATGTGATGTTCCAGTTCTTTCAGCTTACCGCTTCCGAAAAGAGAACCTACACCGCTTGCTATGGCGGTAGCAGCATTGGTGGCTGTTTTCTTTAGTTTGTCCGTGCGTATCTCTGCTTTTACCTGTTTGAGTTCCTGTTCGGCAAGGCTTACTTGTTGTTCCTTGTGTCGCTTGGTTTCCTCTATACGTTGCAGTTCGGCTTTCTGCTTCTCAATGATGAAATCATTTCGTTCCAGATGCTCTTTACCTGTGACAGCTTTTGCCTGTCCACGTTCCATCAGGAGAATATCGGAAGCAAGGGTCTGCATGGTTGCCATATCCTCGTCATTGAGCTTTCGGCTCTTTCCAGTTTCATGGTTCATCCAGTCGAATACGACATGAGCATGATAATTTGGTTTGAACCATCTGTTACCGACTTGGAAGCTCTCCTTGTCTTCTGCTTCCGGCTGACCGTTCAGCCAATGCCCTTCGTCTTTATGCAGGAAAATCTGTAGCGGAGTGATGCCCCAGCGTCTTTGGCACTCTTCACCGAATTTGCGTACATCAGCCAGTGTGGTGTCCGGTCTGATAAGCAATACTCCTTCACGGATGGGTGAGCATCCCGCCACCTTGATAATCTTTCCATTCTTTCCCTTGCGTTCCCTTTCCTTTTCCTGCATGGCACGTCCGGTCTTTTCCTTGACCATTTGCTTGATATTGTCATAATGAGTTCGCAGTTCGGGAGTGCCGAAGTCGGGATTTATCCACTGTTCGTTATCGGTGGAAAGTTCGGGAACGACATAGATTCTGGACTCCCCGATATTACGCATATACTCGGCAGTCCTTCGGTTGTGTGCCTCGCTCGATGCGATGTTGCAAGGCTTGATATGTATGCTTGATTTTGTTGCCATAGCTTCTTTCCTTTGTTTACAATTGATTTACTTTGCTCGCTTTCGCAGAGGGGTTCTTAGGGGTAACCCATAAGCGGAGATTGCAAAGAGAGGGTCACTCTTTGCTCGGGGTTCTCAGGGGTGAAACGCCCTGAGTGGGTCATTAGGGCAAAGCCCTAATCCCCTCGGGAGAGCCCACAACTACGAAAGCGAAGCGTGTAGTTATAGTGGGCTATAACTGGAAGCCGTTCTTCTTTTCCGGTGATTGGCTGCGCACCCCTTTGGCGGACTGGAGCTGCCTTTTTCTTTCAATCTGTTTCTGTAAGTATTCGTTCAAGTCCTTGCATCCGCTGTAGGTCTGCGAAGCGTCACGGATGTATAAGTCCCTGCCGTATTCCATACGGATTTGTTGGAGTGCTTCCATCCCCGCACGGTCATTGTC
>JAXJVZ010000319.1:0-6618 GCA_036308285.1 Agathobacter sp.
ATACCCATGAAGTAAATTATATGGATACCCAGGAAGGTAAACACCTGCCCGTCGCTCATTGTATCAAGGATACTTATGGTTGGGAACTGGCTCCTGCTATCCAGGAGGCACTATATGATGTGCGTGATCAGTATCATTCCTTTGACTCCTACTTCCCTTATATTACCGACCACATCGTCTGTAAGCCTTCCTTTGGCTCTCTGGACCTGGTAAATCTGCTGTATGTGCTGGATGATGACACCGGTATGCAGCCTGGTGACATCGCTGAGATTACTCTAATGGGTCTGTGTACTGGTATCTGCGTTCTGTCTAACGCAATGCTGGCGAAGGCAACCCTGCCTGAAGTCCCCGTTCGTGTTGTTGAGGAGTGCTGCGCTTGCGTGACTCCCGATTCTCATAAGACTGCTATTGACGCTATGCGTCTGTGCCAGATTGAAATTATCTAATGGAGTAGTGGTAGATTAACTATTTAAAAGCGATGGATTATCCATATAGTCCATCAGCTTTTAAATATTGTCAATATAAATTTGGTAAATATCTTAATTATATAAGATTAGCTGCTTTCCGTCATTGGACTTGGAAAGATAGTGATGAAGTTGAAGAATGTATGGCTGAATGGTTTAAAGGGAGGATATAATAGTGATTTGGGTAAATGGTAAAGAGATTGCGCAAGAACATTTTTCCGCTGGTGAATTAAAGATTAAGCTATGGCCCAGCAATAGAAGCCGTATTGATTTAGTCTGGCATTATGAAAATGATGCTGAGCTTTTTACAGTAGCATGTATTAGAGAATATTATGCTACACAGGATTGTATTCTGTATCTGCCTTATTTGCCTTCGGCTCGCATGGACCGAGTAAAGAACCCAGAAGATGTTTTTACTCTGCGTACTTTTGCTCGTATTATCAACTCTATGAATTTTGAACGAGTTTATGTATGGGATGCTCATAGCAATGTTGGTCCCGCACTAATTGATAGATGCGTTGATGTACCTGCACAGAATTTCATCGAGGAAGCTATTAAAAAATTGAGTTACGCAAAAGGCAACTTGTGTCTATTCTTCCCCGATGAAGGTGCGCAGAAGCGTTATGGTACTATGTTCCCCGACTATCCCCAGGCTTTTGGTATCAAGAAGCGCAATTGGGAGACTGGTAAAATTGAAGGTTATATGATTGTAGGAGAAGAAGTAATCAAAAATAAAGAAGTTCTTATTATTGATGATATTTGCTCTTATGGTAATACCTTTATTAAAGCCGCAGAAGCCCTCGATAAAGCTGGTGCTTCTGGTGTTAATTTATATATTACTCATTGTGAAGATGCCATTTCCAAAGGCGATGTATTTAAATGTGCTATTATTGACAACATCTTTACTACCAATAGCCTGGTTCGTAGTGAAGAAACTGATAGCAAACTGACTATTATTCATTAAGGAGAAATATATGGAAAATACTGCTGGTGTTTATGGAACTTGGGAACCTAAGTGTAAGATTAGGTTTGCTTCTGCAGAAATTGATCCCGATGAAGATTATATTGCGATTCCCGCGCATGAGCTGGTTGAACTTATTGCGGCAGAAATGAGTTTATGTGCATTAGAATCTGGTGGAGTGGATAATTGGTCTGCATTTGGGTGGTCTATGTCAGACTACCTTGAAGAATGTAAACACTCTCATTGCTATGACCCTGAGAAGTTGAAAGACTATGCTTTCATTCATAAGAGTTCTGATGAAACAATTGAAGAATATATTGAAGATATGTCTATCAAAGATTTTGCTGCTTTTGAAGTTTGGTCAATGTAAATAATTAAAGAAAAGCCTCCTAGACATAGGAGGCTTTTTTGATTTTTTATAAAAAATATGTTATAATATTTATATAAAGTTAAGGAAGTGATGAAGAGTTGATTGAGTATGCTGTATATGCGGATGAAAAATTGCTCTTCATCTGCGAGAATGAAAGTCTGGCGCAAGAAATGGTTCTTGCGTTAACTGAGGAATATATTTATAATGCCTTTTGCCGAGAGTGTAATAATTGTGGTGCGGAATTAGCATTATGGCTATTTAAAAATGCTCCCAAATATGGCTGGAATAAATATTATATTAAACCAGTTAAAAGAATGTAAATTGATTTTTATATAAAAATCTGTTATAATATATATGTAAAATAAAAAAAAGGAAATAAGTATGGAAACAATATTTGTAGTTTATTCTAAGGTTGATCCACAAAATATTACTATTTTCAGAGAAAAAGCTGATGCTGAAACTTTTATTGCTGATGAAGAAATAAAATGGATGTGCCTAATGTTTAATATTTATTATAATATTCATAATTTATCTATCGAGGAAGCTATGAAGCGTGCAGAACGAGAGAAAAACTCTTTTTTACTCACTGAAAAAATTCTTAATTGATTTTATAAAAAAAATATGTTATAATATTTATGTAAGATAAAGAAAGGGGTAATTGCCATGGCTAAGACGGCTTATTTGCTTACTTGTGATTATGGTGGTACAGAAAATTTTTATGATGTCGCTTTTACGAGCGAGATTGAACGCAATGAAATCGCCTTAGCAATTGCCGAAGAAGTAGAATGGTGTAATTTCAATCTTAATGTTGCTGCATGGATGAACATGGGTATGCCCGAAGAAGAAGCAATTAAGTATGCAATCCGCCAGTCCAAGGATTGGTCTCACGCTAATCCTTCCATTGGCACATGGGATATCCCTTTGTTTGGAGGTTAAATAATATGTTTATTCACCCTTGTCATAACTCTCAGCCTGAGGATTGTAACTGTTTCTTCGGTGTATGGGCACCTGGTACAAATGACACCTGCTGGATGAATGATGCCTTCAACCTCTATGCTATGGAAGTTGAAGAGGAACGAGAAAAGAATGAGGATGCCGAAGAATGATGGAACGCATGAATAATGCGGATTTTCATAAGTTTCTTACTGAATTTTCCGATGCTGTGGCAAAAGGAAAATATAAGAAGATGCCATATGATAAATACCGCGAGCTAAGAAAAATAAAAGATGTACCTGTTGATATATCTGTTAATACATATATAGATTATCATGAAGGAGTAATTCCTCGCATAATTGTTGCTCCAGACGGTCCAGTCGCATATGAATTTGATATGCACGATGGTTCTTTCGGTAACTTCTGTTATGATTACCTAAAGAAAAAGGAGGAGCCAAAAGTGCATCCTGATGAAAAGAAAATTCAATATGATATTTATGGTAATGTAATTGAAGATTATTATAATTATCAAACTAAATGCGATAAGATTGATAACACTGCTAAGAAAGCTTATTATGATTATTGTACTGCAAAGGCTACTGGAGATAGTATAACTGCCATAAATACTTCTTGTGTATCTAATGTGGTAGATGCTGCCACAGCTGGAGTTAGCTGGTATGATAGTATTAGCACTTCTGATAGTACTCGTGCTACTACTGCGACAATTGCCACTCCCTCTTATGTACAAACCAAAACTATGGTTGATGTTCTCCAAGAGGATGTTGAGGATTTAAAGAAGTTGGTGGAAGGTAACAATTGCGAGATTGCTACTAAAGCCAATCTTAATGACGTTAATCGTGATATTGATGCACTCGGTGACGCAATTGGTGAAACCAATATGAGAATTGACGAGTGCGAATATGATTTGCGCGAGCGCATTGAAGAGGCAAGAACTGCCGCAATTGAAGAGTCTTGGTATACTCGTGCTGAGTTAGAGCGAATGGTTGAAGAGCGTCTCAAGGCTTTAGAAGATAAGCTCGCTGGAATACATATTGTTCCAGTAGACAAGATAATTACACAGAGCGCCAGCTCTAATTGTTATCCCGCAAAGAATTTTAAACTTAATGTAGGGGATGTTCCCTGTTCTGATGATAGAAAGGAAAAAGAAAATATGGATACTAATAAGATGTTTAACTTTGATTTTGGCCCCGTAGCTTCCCACATTCGCATGAGCCCTTATGGTCTGGCTATCAAGAGCGCAGATAATAAGTTTGTCTCCTACGACAAGGAATCTGGTAGCGTTGTAGACGTTGAAGTTTTCAACTTCGATGCTCAGAAGTTCCTGTACAAGATGCCCGTGCCTGTCTCTCAGGTTGCTGTCGGCGATGTAGTCGTACATATGCGCAAGCCCATGTTTGTGCGTGAAGTAAAGGGTAATGTGGTTTCTGTTGTAGATATCTATAACGCAGAAGCTAAGGATATCCTGCCTGTTAAGTCTCCCTTTGGCTTTAACTTCATTACCAAGATCGTATCTCTGATCGACATGAGCGGCGCAAATGCTGAGACTCCTTTCGGTAATATGCTGCCCCTGCTGATGATGGGTGAGGGTCAGGACTTCAAGGATATTCTGCCTTTGATGCTGATGACCGGTAACACTGGTGCTTTCGGCAACATGAATCAGAACTCTCTGCTGTGGTTTGCTATGATGAGTGACAAGGGTAATATGAACGATATGCTGCCCTTCCTGCTGATGGGCAATATGTTTCAGGCACCTGCTACCGAACATCATGGTTGCTGCCATGGCAATCATGAACACAATGGCGAGTGTCATAACTAATCATGGGGGACTTAAAGTCCCCTAATTGATTTTCTTAAAAATTTATGTTATAATATATACATAAGATAAGAAAAGGATGTGAAAGAAATGAATCCCATTGATATGCTGTCTGCGCAGGAAAGAGAGAATATCATAGATTACATTCAGTCTTACGCAGGATGTGATGGCGGTGGTTGTAATGTTACTACCGACATTGATTATCTGCTTCGCTATTGGAATGAATCTAAGTCTTATTTCCTCTTTTCTCTGTTTAAGAATCAGTTGATTCATGAGAAGCGAATCAATATTGAAATGCCCTCTTCTATTCTGACTGAGATGATGATTGAAACATTCTATAAGTCAGGTAACAAAGACCCTTTCATTATTCAGTTCAATGAGTTCGTAGAAAATATGCGCAAATATATTACTTACGAAACTTATTGTGACCTGTCTTCTCTACTGGGTACCAGTCATCTATGTGTTAATACTTATAAGTACGGTGAAGATATGGTTATTCCTATCCCTGGCACAGATAAATCTATAATGATTCCAGTAGGAATGAAACTGATGAAAGCTGTATCCAAATTGGTTAGAGCTTTCCCCGAACAATTGGATGCCGAACTCTTTGAGGAGTTTCGTATTAAACACTCTCGGGTGCTGAATCAGCGCAAGTTCTCTGGCGTTATGGGTATTTCTATCCATCCTTTGGACTATATGACCATGAGTGATAATGACTATAGCTGGGATAGCTGTATGTCTTGGCAGAAGCCTGGTGAATACCGCATGGGCACTGTTGAAATGATGAACAGCGAATGTGTAGTTGTAGGTTATCTTCGTGGCGATAAAGACATGACTTGTGGATATAATAATTTTAATTGGAACAATAAGCGTTGGCGCCAGTTATTCATTGTTAATCCCGCACTCATCGCAGGTATTAAGGGCTATCCTTACTGTGATGCACTTTTGGAGAAAGAAATCTTCAATATGCTTTTCACTTTGGATGACGCCAATATCTGGGAACATGACATTGTTAAAGTTAATTTCGATACCGACGATAGTACTAAATATAAGGGTAAGAAGATTCAGTTCTGGTTCCAGTTCGCAAAGATGTATGACGATTTTTACCTTGAACATAGTATGGCTTTTGGTGCGGCTATCGATGATTATCTAATCAAAAGATATGATTGTGAAAATAGACCTTACTATTCTCTTGAAGTCTCAGTATCTGGTCGTACTGAATGTATGACTTGTGGACGTGATTTAAGTGGTGAGCTGGATGAAATCTGTGCTGATGACTTGATGTGTGGAGAATGTTCTGGGATGGTTCATTGTCCTCATTGCGGAGATCATTATCCAGAATATGAAATGCACACTCTTGCAGATGGTGAAGAAATGTGTAGTAGCTGTTTTGAGTATTACGCAAAAGCTTGTGATTGCTGTGGACAGTTCTATTACAAAGAAAACATTTATCGCGTCTATGCTTACCACAATGGAGCGCGCCTTGATGAACATCTTGACATTTGCTGGGACTGTAAAGAGGGTTGCGGCGATGAAGGTATTTGTCTGAAAGAAATGGTCGGTCCTATTCAGACCCTCAGTGGAAGTGTCTTCTGGCGACATCGTCTTTGTGTAGATACTAAGAATTTCACTGATGAAGGTTTTGAAATGTTTGGTTTTACCAAGAGTGAAATGGAAGAATTCAGAGAAGAGATTGCGGAACACACTAAAGAAATTCTCTTTAATTGATTTTTCTAAAAAAAAATGATATAATATATATACAAAGTAAGAGAGATAACAGTTCAAATCTGTTCCTGGGCCTCTATCCCCCTCTTTTTAGAGGGTTGCCCGGGTAGCTTAACCGAGATACAGAGCGCTCTTACTAAGTAAGATTTTTAGGCGGTGACAGCAATTTTGATTGTGCTTGGGGTGCCGTAGGTTGAAGGTTCAAGTCCTTCCTCCCGCTCCGATTTGCGGGAGTAGCTTAATTGGTAGAGCAACGTAAAATCATCATTCCGCCTAGCAAATAAAATCTTAATTGATTTTAATAAAAAAAAATGATATAATATATATGTAA
>JAXJVZ010000320.1:0-6056 GCA_036308285.1 Agathobacter sp.
CGACCTGTCTTAGAAGAAGAAAAACCTGTCCTCAACAGTGTAAGGGACCAAATGAGTGCTGTCCTCCATATACACCGGACTTTGTAAAGCTTGTTGAAAGCTACGGTGGATATGGAATCAGAGTAGAGCGTGAAGAGGACATTGACGCAGCTTTTGAAGAAGCAAAGTAGCACAAGAATGTTCCTGTATTAATTGAGTTTATGATTCAGACGGATGAGATTGTCCTTCCTATGGTTAAGGGTGGAAATCCTATGAGTGAGATGATACTTAAGTAAGGGGGAGAGAAAATGTCAGAAATGAAGAATCGTTGGATTGCATTATATGTAGAGAACCAGGTAGGTGTACTGGCTAAAGTTTCAGGACTTTTCTCGGGTAAATCCTACAACCTCCAGTCACTTACAGTAGGTACAACAGAGGATGAGACTGTATCACGTATGACAATATGTGTAACAAGTGACGATATAACCTTTGAGCAGATTAAGAAGCAGCTTAACAGAATGGTAGAGGTAATCAAGGTAATAGACCTTACAGATGTGCCTCTTCACATGAAAGAGATTTTATTTGCAAAGGTGACAAAATTAGACAGTGCCCAGATTACTGAAGTATTCCAGATAGCACAGGTATTCAATGTTGATGTTGTTGATATGAATAATGATAGTGTAATAATTGAGAGCAAACTTACTGAGCATAGAAACAATGATCTGATTGCTTTATTAAAATCAAAATTCAAGCATATCTCTGTAGTAAGAGGTGGAGCAGTTGCTATCGAATCAATAAGCACTGGATGTAGATAAAGGTGGATTATTATTTGTTGCTTAAAAATGTTTTATTTATGAGTGAAAAAAGGGGGATTGGTTAACTATAACCAATCCCTTTTTAAATTCAGGATAATCAAAGTCTTAAATGACTATACATTACCTTGCCATCATCTCTACAATCTCGCCAACGTACATGGTGTGCATATCCCCATCTGCATACCATTTTTTCTTGATAGAGCCATCTGTGAATGTGTCCTCTGTAATAGGAACTGCTGCAAGCTTCTTGCAGAGGATAACATAATTGGCTTCATCAGGATATGGAATTGAGTGTCTGAAGTTAGGAGTAAGACTTGCTCCGGCAAATTTATTTCCCTCACGTCCCGAATGGGAACCGCAATAGTTTAGTGCATTTCTGTACTCTTCATCAAGGAAAGAGATAGAGAATAAATCGCCATTGTCCAAAAATTCTTTTGTGTATCTCGAATCTCTGATAAAAATATATACAACATTTTTTCCCCAAAGAACTCCCATTCCTCCCCATGAAACGGTCATTGTGTTGTACTTACTTTTGTCACCAACTGATACCAGAGCCCATTCCTTGCTAAGCTTTGTAAAAGGATTCATCTCTACGACATCGATTGGTAATGGTTGAAATACGTGCATGTGCCACCTTCTTTCTACTACCTAATGTAGTTGTTAACTATAAAGAACCAAACCAGCAAATTCTCAATCTCATAATCAGGAATGCGCCAGCGTGATGCATCAGTATATGTTATTCTACGTGGTTCTGAATAGTTACTTTTTATTAAATATATAGGAATATGATACCATATTTAGCTGTCTTGTGGCAAAGAAAAATTGAAAGCATATACTATAATGATTAAACAATAAAGGTGAAATATGAAGAATCTGCACATTTTACAGCAGGAGGCTGTGGATGAAGGTACTCTACAGGTCAGAGTTCGTGGAAAATCAACAGGGCAGCCGATAGAAAATGCAAGAATTAAACTCTCTTATACCGGCAATCCCCAGAATACCTTAGAGGAAGTCAGAAGCGATATTTCCGGAAATACAGAAGTTATAGAAATCGACACCCCACCACTTGAGTATTCAATGGAACCGTCTGGAAATCAGCCATATTCAGAGGTGACAGTACAGGTTGAAGCGGAAGGTTATAAACCTTTTACAGTATCAGGTGTTGAAGTACTGCCTAATGAAGAGTCATTGCAGAATATTGAGATGGAAACACTTGATGAAGCAGGGCGCAGGGTGGATGATGTGGTTATTGGCCCTCACACTTTGTACGGGGATTATCCTCCTAAGATTCCAGAGGAGGAAGTAAAAACAGTTACAGATTCAGGTGAGATTGTACTTAGCAGAGTAGTAATCCCGGAATATGTTGTTGTTCATGATGGTACACCAGGGGATAACACTGCAAACAATTACTATGTAAGATACAGGGATTATATTAAAAATGTAGCATCAAGCGAGATATATGCAACATGGCCGGATGCAACAATAAGAGCAAATGTGCTGGCTATCATGTCCTTTACACTTAACAGAGTCTATACTGAGTGGTACAGGGGTAAAGGCTACAACTTCACAATTACATCCTCAACAGCCTACGACCATAAATTCATCTACGGAAGAAACATATACCAGAATATATCCAACATTGTAAACGAAATGTTTGAAAACTATCTCTCGCGGCCTAATGTATCACAGCCAATTCTGACTCAGTACTGCGATGGTGATCGTGTAACCTGCAGTGGCTGGATGACACAGTGGGGCTCTAAGAACTTAGGAGACAGAGGCTATTCAGCAATTGAAATTCTAAGATATTACTATGGAAGTAATATGTATATCAATACTGCAGAAGGTATTTCGGGAATTCCTGCATCGTGGCCGGGATATGATCTTACTGTTGGCTCGACAGGAGATAAGGTAAGACAGCTGCAGCAGCAATTGCAGAGAATTTCACGGACCTATTCTGCAATTCCGTCAGTCAGTGTAGATGGAATTTATGGTAACAGTACAAGAGATGCGGTTGAAGCTTTCCAGAGGGTATTTGGGCTTCCGGTTACAGGACAGGTGGATTACAAAACATGGTATGAAATTTCAGCAATTTATGTTGCAGTAACACGTATTGCAGAGCTTTCTTAATCAGGTGAAGTTTGTTATACTACAGATATGAAAAATTATAAGATTACTATTCAATACGATGGAACAAGATATAGCGGATGGCAGGTGCAGAAATGTACACCTGATACCATTCAGGGGAAAATTGAACATGTGCTTGAGACACTTGCAGGGCACCCGGTTGAGATAATGGGGTCAGGAAGAACGGATGCAGGTGTACATGCAAGAGGACAGGTGGCTAATTTTTACATGGAGGATGAATTCGATAAGGAAGAGATTTTTTCGTGGTTAAATGAGCATCTTCCAAAGGATATAGCCATAAGCCAGATAGAGGAGGTTCCTGAGCGCTTCCACAGCCGCTTTAGTGCAAAGTCAAAGACCTATGTATACAGAATTCATACAGGGGATTTTTCTAATGTGTTTGAGCGGAAATTTGTCTATGATTACAAGGGAAAGCTCGATGTAAAAAGGATGAGAGCAGCAGCAAAGCTCTTAGAGGGAGAACATGATTTTAAGTCCTTTTGTGGAAACAAGAGAATGAAAAAATCTACTGTCAGAACAATATATGAGATTAAGATAGAAGAATTGCCGGGAGAGCTTAGAATCAGCTATACCGGCAATGGATTCTTGATGAATATGGTCAGGATTCTTACGGGAACTCTGATTGAAGTGGGTGATGGAAGAAGAGAGCCTGATTCCATGCCACAGATTTTAGAAGGTTTAGACCGTGAACTTGCAGGGTATACTGCACCTCCACAGGGATTGCTATTAGAACAGGTATATTATGAGTAAATGGGTTGTTATAAATAAAAAGGCCGATTTTGCAGGCATTGGAAAAAAATACGGAATTGACCAGGTGACCGCGCGTGTAATAAGAAACAGAGATGTCATCGGGGAAGAGGATATTGCAAGATATATTAATGGTTCGCTCGAGGATTTGTACGACCCACATCTATTAAAGGATGGTACAAGTCTTGCTGCAATGCTGAGTCAGGCGATAGATGAAGGAAAGAGCATAAGGGTAATCGGTGACTATGATATTGACGGAGTTATGTCTTCACACATACTTTTTACAGCTCTTAAAAGATGTGGAGCAAAGGTATCTGTTGCAATACCAGAGAGAGTAAAAGATGGATATGGACTTAACATTAATCTTATTGATGAAGCCTTTGAAGACAAGGTTGAAGTCATAATAACCTGTGATAATGGAATTGCAGCAATAAATGAGATAGACCATGCTAAGGAACTTGGAATGACAGTTCTTGTTACAGACCACCATGAGATACCATTTGTAGAGGAGAATGGTGTTCGTACATATGTAAAAAGCAAAGCGGATGCCGTTGTAAATCCCCACCAGAAGGAGTGTGAGTATCCTTTCAAAAATTTATGTGGTGCAGCAGTTGCATGGAAAGTAGTACAGCTTTTATATGAAAGATGTGGTAAGGATGTTACAGAATCTTATGAGTTTCTTGAGAATGTTGCATTTGCCACAGTAGGAGATGTGATGCCGCTTCTTGGCGAGAACCGGATATTAGTAAAAGAAGGATTAAAACGAATCTGCAAAACCCAAAATGCCGGAATGCATGCACTCATAGAAAGATGCCAGCTTGAGCAGGATAAAATTGATGCATATCATTTTGGATTTGTACTGGGACCATGTATTAATGCCAGTGGTAGACTCGATACGGCTAGGCGGGCCCTGATGCTTTTTTCTGAAGAATCACATACAAAAGCCTTAGAAATTGCCGATGAGCTTGTAAGCTTAAATGAGCAGAGAAAAAGTCTGACGCAGCATGGAGTTGATGAGGCAATAAGACAATATGAAGAGCTATACTCAGACGACAGGGTTGTAGTAATATTTTTGCCTGATGTGCATGAAAGTATAGCAGGAATAATAGCGGGAAGAGTTCGAGAGCGATACTATAAGCCGACTTTTGTGCTTACAAGAAGCGAGAATGAAGTAAAGGGCTCAGGCCGTTCCATAGAAGAATATTCCATGTATGAGGAGATGACTAAATGCAAGGATTTATTTTTAAAATTTGGAGGACATCCTCTTGCGGCAGGATTATCTATACGGGAGGAAGATGTCGATACCTTCAGACAGCGGATTAATGAAAAATGTACCTTGAGCCAGGAGGACATGGTAGAGAAGGTTCGAATTGATGTGCCTATGCCCGTGTCATATGTATATATGGATCTGGTTCGCGAATTGAATATTCTTGCACCATTTGGTAAGGATAATCCAAGACCAATTTTTGCTGACAGGAATTTATCCGTAACTAAATTGACAATACTTGGAAAGAACAGCAATGTTATCAGGGTTGGAATGGTTTCGCAGGATGGAGCTTTTATTACAGCAATGCTATTTAAGGATGCTGAGGGCTTTTTGGATTACTTAAGGTCTAAATTCGGGGAAACAGAGTTAGAGAGTGCCATGTCCGGGCGTGATAATAATATTCTTCTGTCCATAGTATATACAGTTAAAATTAATTCTTTTAGAGGAAACGATTCTATTCAGTTTGAAATTCAATACTATCAGTAGTATAATTATTAGTAATATAATTATTAGTAATATTAAACATCCGGGGGAACACTAATGTTTGGCAATAAGAACAAAATGAAGCCTGAAGAAATTCAGAACATGAAAGACAAGCTTGAGAAAAGAGAGGATTTCTTCAAACGTGTAGCTGATATAAGAGGTAAGTGTGAGGCTAACATTTCTGAGATAGACAGTTCAAAAAAGCAATCTAATGAGTACTTGAATCAGGTTGCCAGAAATGTAGAGAATGCAATCGCTCAGTCTAAGGAAAGTATTGAAAAACAGGCTGCATTAGCAGGTGATATAAGACAGATTGAAGAGAATATAGTGAAGACTAATGAGGAGTATGCACAGGTTGTTAAGAACTTAAAAGTTGAAACTGGTTCACTTATGAAACTCGTTGATGACAATAAGCATTATACAACTCCTTCTAAGACTATTAAGGAGTTTCCAGATAAGCTTGATTTAAAAATGGTTAAGTGTATTGATTATGCAGCACAGATGTCAGAGTTTAGAAAGCAGATGGGAGTTCTGGCATTAAATGCGGCAATAGAAGCTGGAAGAATGGGGGATTCCGGTAAGAATTTTGTTGATGCGGCTGAAGAGATAAGAGCATATAC
>JAXJVZ010000321.1:0-5058 GCA_036308285.1 Agathobacter sp.
ATTATATCTGCGATTATACTTGGCTTATTTATAGTAGATTGTATTTTTAGTGCTCTATTTAGAACTCCGATTACTTATTAACAGCGTAAAGGCGTATGAGATGTAACTATTTCATACGCCTTTTTCTCTCATTTGTGGAGAGTCTCACTTCTATAACTGGAGAGACGAAAATTATTAGTCCCAGTGAAGCATTCCTGAAAGATGATATCAATGTACTAGTATCCTTGACAAGAAATACAAAAGTGTATATATTGAATATATACAATATGAAAGCGGATATTCAACTGTATATTACATATGCAATGGCTTGGAATAGCCATAATAGTAAGGAAATTCATATGGATATAATTATTAGCAACAGCTCCGGCGTGCCAATTTACGAGCAGATCGAGGAGCAAATCAAAAGCCAGATTCTAAGCGGAGAGCTTGCAGAAGGGGACGCCCTTCCATCCATGAGAGTACTGGCAAAGGAATTAAAAATCAGTATTATAACAACCAAGCGAGCTTACGAAGACTTAGAGCGTGACGGATTTATTGAATCAATCACAGGAAAAGGAAGTTTTGTAAAAGGAATCAACAGCGACATGGTGAAGGAAAACATGCTTTTTTCAATACAGGAGCTTCTGGAAAAAGCAGTGGATAAAGCAATTCTTTGCAATGTAAGCTATGATGAGCTTAGTGAAATGCTGGCACTTTTATACGAGGAAAAATCAGGAAGATAGCAGGAATGCCCAGGCACTCTTGAATAGGGAAGGAAAAAAACTATGGAGAGCAGAAATGTAATAGAACTAAAAAATGTTACAAAAGATTATGGTGATTTCAAGCTGGATAAGGTCAGCTTTTGTGTCCCTGAGGGAACCGTATGTGGTTTTATCGGACAAAATGGAGCAGGAAAGACCACTACAATCAAGCTTATTCTTGATGTAATAGGAGCAGATTCGGGGGATGTATTTCTTTTTGGCGAGAACACAAAAGATAAGGACTGTGCACCACTTCGAGAAGACATAGGTGTTGTTTTTGACGAGATGGGATTCCACGAATTTATGACTGGAAAAGACATCAATATCATGATGAAAAATATTTACAAAAACTGGAATGAAACTCTCTTTTTTGATTATTTAAAGAAGTTTGCCCTGCCATCCAAGAAACCATGCGGTAGCTTTTCACGTGGTATGAGAATGAAGCTTCAGATAGCAGTAGCCCTTTCGCATAATGCAAAGCTCCTTGTCATGGATGAGCCGACTTCCGGACTGGACCCCATAGTAAGAAACGAGATGTTGCAGATTTTTCGGGAGTACGTAGTTGAAGAAGACCACACAATCTTACTTTCATCGCATATAACAGGAGACATTGAAAAACTTGCAGATGAGGTAGTATTCATAAATAATGGCACGATAGTTCTCGCTGGAAATAAGGATGAAATAATAGAAAAACATGGTTTATTAAAATGTAAAAAGGACCAGCTGGACCAAATAAGTAAGTCATTTATCGTAAGTGCACAGAAGGAAACATTTGGTGCAAGCGTGTTGGTAAACGACAGGAATGCATGTCAAAAATTATATCCGGATATGATTGTAGAGACAGCAACGCTTGAGGACATTATGCTTTACTATGTCAACAAAAGCATGGCATCAAAACTGGAAATAGCCCGGTAAATTCAGTAAATGAGGTGTACATATGAGGGGATTAATAATTAAAGACATGATGTGTCTTAGAAAACAGAGAGTTATTTTTATCTACACAGTTGTTGCTGTAATAGTTCTGTCCCTTATGTTTGTGCTAAGTGCAAGATATGGAAATATTGCACTTGGAAACGAGATGATGATACGTGAAGAACAGGTTACGGATATAGATGTCAAAAATTTATCGACTATGGCTCTAATACTTTTTATGCTCATACCAATTGCAATGGTAGGCGATGTGTCCACTATTTTTTTGGAGGATGGCAAGGCGGGATTTTATTCTGTTTCATCAATTTTTCCAATACCCCTTGCAAAAAGAGTAGCAGCAAAATACATGACGGTTCTTATTATGTTTGGGATAGGAGTATCTATTGATGTTGCAATATCCTTTGTGCTGTCATTAATCACAGATATAATATCTTTTGCGGATTTCTTTGGAATTATAATATCAGCCGCCAGTTTAATGAGCGTATATGGCTCGCTTACGATAATGTTCTGCTTTTTGCTGGGCTATGGAAAGGAATCATATGCGCAGATTATTACACTGCTGCTTATGTTTTTGAGTGCCATTATCCCTAATCTGGGAAAAATAAAAAGTGCAATTGTATCAGGTGTCACAATTAACGGAAATGGATTTATGAACTTTATAAAACATAAATCTTACATCCCGTTTTTTGTGGCAGTTGCAGTACTTTTTGTCACATATACGGCATCAGTATTAATTGCGAAAAGAAAGAGAGGAATTGTATAATGATTGGACTATTGTATAAGGATTTTGTTTCTGTTAATCGTTTGAATAAAATAAGACTCACCTGGATTATAGCTGCCTGTACCATTGTTTACGGTATACTTCGGGCCATATTTCCCGGAACACTCGAGATAAAGGAATTTATGGTAGAAAATGATTCGGGAAAGCTGATTAATCTGATAGACACTATTTTCATAATGCCGCTTGCGATTATTCTGATTTGTGGAGTGAGTCTTATTAATGGATGGGTTTCAAAGATAATCGAAAGAGATGAAAAAAATAAAATACAGGCATATCTCTATGCAATGCCACTTAAGAAAAATGCATATGTTTTGTCAAAATATATATTCATTGCAACAGCAGCAATTTGTTTTCTTGCGATTTCCTATTTGTGGGGCTTATGGTGTCGTGCATTTTGCGGAGAGGGCTATATGCTAGAACTTACAAAGCTTGTTATTAAATTTATCCCTGCATTTGTAAGCCTTGCCATTTTATCAGCAGCAATAGAATTACCACTTTTTATTCATCTTGGAAAAAGCAGAGCCATGCTTATAAAAATTGCATTTATTATGCTCATTGCATTTGTGGTAATAGGATTTATTATGTTTGGGAATTTGAATTGGCTCAGCGAAAATCTGGATGCAATAAAGCTTTTGATGTGGTATCAGGAGCACGAGAAAGGTGTAAAGATATTTTGCGCATTGTCGCCGGTTGTTAGCCTGATTCTATTTTATGTTTCATACAGGGTGAGTGTGATAGTGAAATAAGTTGCTAAGGGGAGCCATGGCACCCCTTGGCAACCATATTGGTTACTAAACAGGAAAAACTAATGTAACTTTAAATAAGTCCCCATCAACGCAAAGCTCTAACCGTCCATTCATAAGTTCAGTAAGACTCTTGGCAATCGAAAGCCCAAGTCCGCTACCTTCCGTATTTCTGGAACTGTCACCCCGTACAAATCTCTCCATGAGTTCTTCGCTTGAGATATTAAGCTGACTGGAAGAAATATTCTTAAATATAATATTCAATTCCTGCCCATTCTTATCAACATTAATATACACACGTGTAGAAGGCTGGGCATACTTGCAGATATTGTTAAGCAAATTATCAAAAACCCTCCAAAGATGTCTTCCATCTGCAGACAAAACAACTTTTTCTTCAGGGTATGTAATAACAGGAATAAGTCCTTTCTGTACCATCTTTTCTTCAAATTCACCTACTGCCTGACTAAGCATAACAGTAACATCACATTCCTCAAGATTAACTGTAAGGTTACCGGTAGAAGCCTTCGAAGCTTCCATTAAATCTTCAATAAGCTTCTTAAGTCTGGATGATTGTCTGTCAAGAACATCCATGTATTCAAGTAAAGTCGGGTCAGTAATGTTCTCTTTTTTCATAAGATCAACATAGTTGATAATAGAAGTAAGAGGTGTTTTGATATCGTGCGATACATTTGTAATAAGCTCTGTCTTAAATCTTTCGCTTTTCATTTTCTCAGAAACAGCAAGCTCAATACTCTGGCTGATAGAGTTGAGATTCTCAGCATGTTTTTTTAATTCCCGGCTAAGCCCCTCAGTATTTATTGGCTCATCAACCTTTCCGGAAGCAATTCGTTCCCCACCTTCCTTGATGCGGTTAAGCTGGAAGCATATGTTGTAAAAAATAAAAGCTGTAAGACAAATCACGGCAAGAAACCATATAATAATTGCAAAAGGATTTCCCATGGCCATGCTAAGTTCCATTGAAAAAATACCAATGAATACAATAGATCCAATAAAAATGAACATTACAATTCCCCAAAGAGTTGCTTTTTTGAAAAGAGACATATTTTCTGTTGAATAAGCAAGAATCTTCTTTGCAGGAAGTAGAAAATAATATGCTAGTGTATAGCGCCAGAAGCATTTTCCCTTTAATCGAACCACAATTGTGGCAATATAAAGAGTGGCAATTACATACATAATAGTAACAATTGCTGTGCCGATTCCAAGAAGCTGGGAGTAGTCATTAATAATTTCTATAAAACCAACGCCACAGGCAAAAAACATCAAAAGTCCAAATACAATAGCAGAATAAATTCCAAAAGGAATTCTGTCTAAAAATCCAATTACGATTTCCTCTCTGCCATTCCTGTGTCCGGCCGCCCATATTAGATAAGCACCGGAAACAAGTGCAACTATAGCAAAAAAGATACAGAATACATCAGCATTATCAGCATATCCATAAAACCAGCTGAAAGCCTGGTCGGTCTTATGATATAAATCGTTATGGTAAGCAAGAGAATGTTCTTCTATGTTTTCATCCCAACTGCCTAGTGGGGTAGAAGTAAAATCAGTTTTACTAAACTGTGTATCAATATAAGAAATAACATGATAAAAATATGGATTTTTTTCTAATGCTTTTTCATCCTGGTTTGTAATATAAAACGAACATCTCATTGCACCCATGAAGGAATTGAGATTATAATTGTAACTTGTCTCTCCGTGACCCCAGTAAGTGTTTGTATAAGAACTAATAATTGCAGGAGAACCATATACATAAAGAGCTTCGTCAGTTAAATCAACCTTTTTTAAATCCTTAGTATCAGATTTTAATACAGCACATTTAAATCTGGTATCCTCAAGCAGGTCA